>NZ_JBHTWX010000126.1:24080-26804 GCF_042792155.1 Kitasatospora sp. NPDC056651
GGTTTTGGTCGCCGGGGTTTTATTCGTCCTGGAGTGCCCCCGCGGCGAGCGGGGGGGGGCGCCGTCTAACCCGCGTTTCGCCGGGCGCCCTCCGTCGTTGTCACCCCGCGGTGCCCAACGGGGGCAAAGCGGTCAGCCGGGGCCCCGCGCGATAGCCTGGAGCCGATTGACGGGGTCGCGCCCACCGCGGGCGAGGCGCCCACCAGCGCCCGGGCGCGCCCCGGGCGGCCGACGAAGCGAGGGGTATCCCAGCCGTGCGCATTGCCAGGTTTTCCGTCCGGGAAGGGAGCCCTGCCGCCGGCAGCGTCTCCTTCGGCGTGGTGGAGGGCGACCCTTCCCAGCCCGACTCGCTGGTCGTCCACGCGCTGGCCGGCCACCCGTTCGGCCAACCCCAGCCCACCGGCGAGAGCTACCGCTTCCAGGACGTCCGGCTGCTCAGCCCGATGCTCCCGAACAAGATCGTGGCGGTCGGCCGCAACTACGCGGCGCACGCGGCCGAGCTGGGCAACGACGTCCCGGACGTCCCGCTCACCTTCTTCAAGCCGTCCACCTCGGTGATCGGCCCGACCGAGAGCATCGCCTACCCGCCGTTCTCCTCGGACGTCCACCACGAGGCCGAGCTGGCCGTGGTGATCGGCCGGATGTGCCGCGAGGTGCCGCTGGACCGGGTGCCCGAGGTCATCCTCGGCTACACCTGTGCCAACGACGTCACCGCCAGGGACGTCCAGCAGCGCGAGGGCCAGTGGGCCCGGGCCAAGGGCTTCGACACGGCCTGCCCGCTGGGCCCCTGGATCGAGACCGACCTCGACCCGGGCGACCTCGCGATCACCTGCACGGTCAACGGCGAGCTCCGCCAGACCGGCCGCACCTCCCTGATGATCCGCTCGGTCGCCGAGCTGGTCGTCCACATCTCCGAGGCCATGACGCTGCTGCCCGGCGACGTCATCCTCACCGGCACACCCGCAGGGGTGGGCCCCCTCAACGTCGGCGACGAGGTCGCCGTCTCCATCGAAGGCATCGGCACTCTCACCAACAAGGTGATCAAGCGTGGCTAACACAAACCCGGACGTCCGGGTTCGCTTCTGTCCGTCCCCGACCGGCAACCCCCACGTGGGGATGGTCCGCACCGCCCTCTTCAACTGGGCCTACGCCCGCCACACGGGCGGCAAGCTGGTCTTCCGGATCGAGGACACCGACTCCGCCCGCGACTCCGAGGAGTCGTACCACCAGCTGCTCGACGCCATGAGCTGGCTCGGCCTGGACTGGGACGAGGGCCCGGAGGTCGGCGGCCCGCACGCGCCGTACCGCCAGTCGCAGCGGATGGACATCTACGCCGACGTCGCCCGCCGCCTGCACGAGGCCGGCCACGCCTACCACTGCTACTGCTCCACCGAGGAGCTGGACGCCCGCCGCGAGGCCGCCCGCGCGGCCGGCAAGCCCTCCGGCTACGACGGTCACTGCCGTGACCTGACGGACGAGCAGGTGGCCGTCTACAAGCTGGAGAAGCGCGAGCCGATCCTGCGCTTCCGGATGCCCGACAAGACCATCAGCTTCGACGACCTGGTACGCGGCACGCTCACCTTCGAGCCGGAGAACGTGCCGGACTACGGCATCGTCCGGGCCAACGGCGCCCCGCTGTACACGCTCGTCAACCCGGTGGACGACGCCCTGATGGGCATCACCCACGTGCTGCGCGGCGAGGACCTGCTGTCCTCCACCCCGCGGCAGATCGCGCTGTACGAGGCGCTGGCCGAGATCGGCGTCGGCGAGGGCGGCATGCCGCGCTTCGGCCACCTGCCGTACGTGATGGGCGAGGGCAACAGGAAGCTCTCCAAGCGCGACCCGCAGGCCTCGCTCAACATGTACCGCGAGCGCGGCTTCATCCGTGAGGGCCTGCTCAACTACCTGTCCCTGCTGGGCTGGTCGCTGGCCGAGGACCGCGACCTGTTCTCCATGGACGAGCTGGTCGCCGCCTTCGACATCGCGAAGGTCAACTCCAACCCGGCCCGCTTCGACCTGAAGAAGTGCGAGGCGATCAACGCCGAGCACGTCCGCCGGCTGGCCCCGGAGGACTTCGTCGGCCGCCTGGTGCCGTTCCTCCAGGGCGCCGGGCTGCTGCCGGCCGAGCCCACCGCCGAGCAGCTGGACCTGCTCGCCAAGGTGGCGCCGCTCACCCAGGAGCGGATGGTCGTGCTGAGCGAGATCGTGAACATGGCCGGCTTCCTGTTCGTGGCGCCGGAGGAGTTCGCCCTCGACCCGGACGACGCCGCCAAGGTGCTGACCGCGGACGCCCGCCCGGTGCTGGACGCCAGCATCAAGGCGCTGGAGGAGCTCGGGGACTTCACCCCGGAGCCGATCCAGGCCGCGCTGCGCGCGGCGCTGGTGGACGGTCTGGGCATCAAGCCCAAGTTCGCCTTCACGCCGCTGCGGGTGGCCGTCACGGGCCGTCGGGTCTCCCCGCCGCTGTTCGAGTCCATGGAGCTCCTGGGGCGCGCCGAGACGCTGCGCCGGCTGCGGGCCGCCCTGGACGCCGTCCCGGCCGCCTGACGGGCTTCCGAGCAGGCCGCGGGGGCGGGGTGGGGGGGGGGGCGCGGCGGGTGCGGGGGGGCCCCGCCCGCCCCCCCCCCGCCGCCCCCCCCCGGGGGGCGGGGGGCCCGCCCGCCCGCCCCACCAGTCCGTAGGCGGCCGGGACCGCGAAGCCGCTGCTGCCTCACCGGCGGCAGC
>NZ_JBHTWX010000127.1:0-26741 GCF_042792155.1 Kitasatospora sp. NPDC056651
GGCCCGGGTCGTTCGATCAGGGGCAGCGCACGACCTGCCCGGCGTAGGCCAGGCCGCCGCCGAAGCCGAAGAGCAGCACCGGGTCGCCGGGCGAGAGCTCGCCGCGCTCGACCAGCTTGGAGAAGGCCAGCGGGATCGAGGCGGCCGAGGTGTTGCCGGAGTGGACGACGTCCCGGGCGACCACCGCGTCCGCGGCGAGGCCCAGCTTGCCGGCGATCGCGTCGATGATCCGCAGGTTGGCCTGGTGCGGCACGAAGCCCTTCAGCTCGGCCGGGTCGATCCCGGCCCGCTCGCAGGCCTGGCGGGCCAGCGGGGCGAGCTGGGTGGTGGCCCAGCGGAAGACGGACTGGCCCTGCTGGCTGATCACCGGGTCCCAGCCGGTGATCACCACGGCGTCGCCCCGCTCGGGCTCGGAGCCCCAGACCACCGGGCCGATGCCGGGCTCGGCGCCGTCCTCCTGGGCCTCGACCAGCGCGGCGCCCGCGCCGTCGGCGAAGATCACGCAGGTGGAGCGGTCGGTCCAGTCGAGCGTGTCGGTCATCCGCTCGGCGCCGATCACCAGCGCGCGGCGGGCCGAGCCGGCCCGGATCGCGTGGTCCGCGGTGGCCAGGGCGTAGGAGAAGCCGGAACAGACCGTGTTGATGTCGTACGCGGCGGGGGAGCGCACGCCCAGCCGGGCGGCCACCGCGGCGGCGGTGTTGGGGCTGCGCTCGATCGCGGTACAGGTGGCGACCACGACGAGGTCGATCTCCGCAGCCGTCCGGCCGCCGTTGGCGAGCGCCTTCTGCGCCGCCTCGGTGGCCATGTCGACCAGGCTCTCGTCCTCGGCGATGTGCCGGGTGCGGATGCCCACGCGGGTGCGGATCCACTCGTCATCGGTGTCGACGAGTGCCGCCAGGTCGTCGTTGCTGAGGACCTTGGGGGGCTGGTAGTGGCCGAGTGCCACAATGCGCGAACCGCTCATACTGCCATGGAACCGCGTTACCGGCTGGTCGGCTGGGTACGACCGGTGACAGGATCCGCCCCCGTGATCTGTAGGAGATCCACAAGGGGCGTTGCGGCGCCTGGGCCGTGCTCCCGCCGGGCTCAGGCCGCCAGCGTCGGCGCGTCGCCCATCACGATGACCGGGTGGGCGGCCGGGTCCAGGGTGCGGATCAGCTGGGCCATCTTGTCCTCGGGGATCGACACGCAGCCGTGGGTCGGGCCGTCGTGGTCCACGTGGAGCCAGATGCCGCCGCCCTTCTTGGAGCCCATCGGGCGGCGCGGGTCGAGCGGGGAGTTGCCGGCGACGCGGTTGTAGTTGATCGCGACCACGTAGTCGAAGGAGCCGGCCAGCTGGTCGCCGAAGAAGCCCGTGCCGGAGACCACGAAGCTCGGGTCCTTGTCGTACGGGAGCCTGCTGCCCGGGTCCGCCTTGCGGCCGCCCGCGTCGGTGAGGCTGAAGACGCCGATCGGGCTGCGCAGGTCGCCCTCGTTGTGGTCGGCGGTCCAGCCGTTCTTGCCGTTGTGGCCCTGCCAGGTCTCGCCGGCCAGCCAGCGGCCCTCGGGGGTGCGGGTCCAGAGGACGACGGTGTTCTTGTCGGTGTTCTTGTCCTGGCCGGAGGCGACCACGACCTGGGTGGTCTCGGCGGGGATCTTCGCCGTGAAGGCCGCGCCGAGGCCGGGTATCGCGGCGACCGAGCCGTCCTGGCGGGCCTGGCCGCGGGCGGCGGCCGGGGCCGCGGACTGCCGGTCGGAGGCCGCCTGGGCGGCCGCCGGGTTCGGGCCGGGCTGGTCGGGCTTGCTGACGCCCTCGGGGCCGGGCCCGTCGGCGGCGGCGATGCCGGGCTTGGCGTCGTCCTGGCCGACGGCGTACCAGCCGGCGGTGGCGGCGACCAGCAGGGCGGTGCCGGCCATCATGGCCTTGCCGTGACGTTTCGGCTTGGCCTTGCGCCGCCGGCCCCGGGCGGCCGACCGGGCACCCTCCCCCGGGGCGGCGGCGAGCACCACGGGCTCGGGCACCAGCGGGGCCGGTTCGGGCGCGGGCACGGGTGCGGCGGCGTAGACCGAGTCGGACTCGTAGCCGGACCCGTAGCCGGGTGCGGCCTGGTACCGGACGGGCTCCGGGCCGGGCTCGTACGACGGGACCGGCTCGTACGACGGGACCGGCTCGTACGGCGGGACCGGCTCGTACGACGGGACCGGCTCGTACGACGGGACCGACTGACCGTACGTCTCGGAGTACCCGTCAGGGGCCTGCTCGTACGGCTGGTAATCGCCGTAGTGGTAGCCCTGCTGGACCGGCTGCTGGTAGGCCTGGGAGCCCTCGTACCGCTGCGGTGGCATCAGGTCGCCCGGCTCCCGCATCGGCTGGTGCGACGGGTACGCGGTGGCACGATCAGAACCGGACATGCCTTCGATCCTGCCAAACGCCGTACCCGTTGGTAAACCCGCCCCCCGTGCGGAGGCCGTGAAGACAACCGCCGCCCGGGCCGGGGAGCGGCTCGGGCGGCGGGGACGTTCCGCAGGTCAGAGGCGCATCGCCTGCGGCGTCTCACGGCGCGCCAGGTCCGGGCCGTCGTACTCGCGGATGATCTCGTAGCGGGTGTTGCGCTCCACCGGGCGGAAGCCGGCGTCCCGGATCAGGCCGAGCAGGTCGTCGCGGCCGAGCTTGTTCGGGGTGCCGAAGTTGTCCGCGTCGTGGGTGATCTTGTACTCGACCACCGAGCCGTCCATGTCGTCCGCGCCGTGGCTGAGCGCCAGCTGGGCGGTGGTGACCCCGTGCATCACCCAGAAGACCTTGACGTGCGGCACGTTGTCGAAGAGCAGCCGGGAGACGGCGAAGGTCTTCAGTGCCTCGGCGCCGGTGGCCATCTCGGTGCGCGCCATCAGCTTGTTGCGCACGACGCCGTCCTTGGAGTCGTGGAAGTCGTGCTGGTAGCGCAGCGGGATGAAGACCTGGAAGCCGCCGGTCTCGTCCTGGAGCTCGCGCAGCCGCAGCACGTGGTCCACCCGGTGGCGGGGCTCCTCGATGTGGCCGTACAGCATCGTGGCCGGCGTCTTGAGGCCCTTGCTGTGCGCGAGGCGGTGGATCCGCGACCAGTCCTCCCAGTGGGTGTCGTGGTCGACGATGTGCTGGCGGACCTCCCAGTCGAAGATCTCCGCGCCGCCGCCGGTCAGCGACTCCAGGCCGGCGTCGATCAGCTCGTCCATGATCTCGTCGGCGGGCAGGCCGCTGATCTTCTCGAACCAGTGGATCTCGGTGGCGGTGAAGGCCTTCAGCGAGACGTTCGGCAGCGCCGCCTTCAGCTCCCGCAGCGAGCGCGGGTAGTAGCGCCACGGCAGGGTCGGGTGCAGGCCGTTCACGATGTGCAGCTCGGTGAGGGAGTCGACCTCCATCGCCTTGGCGAGGCGGACGGCCTCCTCGATGCGCATCGTGTACGCGTCCTTCTCGCCCGGCTTGCGCTGGAACGAGCAGTACGCGCAGGACGCGTTGCACACGTTGGTCATGTTGAGGTGGCGGTTGACGTTGAAGTGGACGACGTCGCCGTTCTTCCGCGTCCGCACGTGGTGGGCCAGCCCGCCCAGCCAGGCCAGGTCGTCGCTCTCGTAGAGCGCGATCCCGTCCTCGCGGGTCAGCCGCTCACCCGCGTAGACCTTCGCCTCCAGCTCGCGCTTGAGCCCTGCGTCCATGCGGTGCCCCGCCTCCTCCGACATTCGATTCGTTGCCGGAGACGAGGTTACGCCTATGCCGAGAGCAGCTCGGCGAGCAGTGCCGGGTCGATGTTGCCGCCGCTGACCACGGCCGCCACCGTCCGGCCCCCGGTCTCGGCGGCGCGGTGGAAGTACGCGGCCGGGGCGACCGCCCCGGAGGGCTCGGCGACCAGCCGGCCGCGGCGGGCCAGCACGGCCACGGTCTCGCGGATCTCGTCCTCGGTGACGGTGACGATGTCGTCCACGTAGGCGGTGACGTGCTCGAACGGCAGCACGCCCAGGGACGGGGTGCGCAGCCCGTCCGCGATGGTCCGGTAGGTGTCGGCGACCGGCCACTCGACCCGGCGGCCGGCCCGCAGGCTGGCCCGGGCGTCGGCGGCCAGCTCGGGCTCCACGCCGATCACCCGGACGCCCGGGCGGGTGAGCTTGAGCGCGGCCGCCGTGCCGCCGATCAGGCCGCCGCCGCTGACCGGCACCAGGACGGTGTCCAGCTCGGCCGGGGCGTCCTCGGCGATCTCCAGGCCGACCGTGCCCTGGCCCGCGATGATGAACGGGTCGTCGTAGGGCGGCACCCAGACGTAGCCGTGCTTCTCGGCCAGCTCCCCGGGCAGGACGTCCCGATCCTGGGGCGCGACCAGGATCACCTCGGCGCCGAACGAGCGGGTGGCGTCCACCTTCACGGCGGGCGAGGTGTCCGGCATCACGATCACGGCCTTGATGCCGAGCGTCCGGGCCGCGTACGCGACCGCCTGCGCGTGGTTGCCGCTGGACTGGGCGACCACGCCGCGGGCCCGCTCGTCCTCGGTGAGCGCGGCGAGCCGGTTGTAGGCGCCGCGGGTCTTGAAGGCCCCGGTCGGCTGGAGGTTCTCGGGCTTCAGCCAGAGCCGCCGCTCACCGTCGGCCGCCCAGGGGGCGGGGACCAACGGGGTGCGCACGGCGACCCCCGCGATCCGCTGCCGGGCGGCGCGCAGCTCCTCCAGACCGACCAGTGCCATACGTCACTCTCCTACAGGAGGAAGTTCACTCACCCGGTTCTCCCACTTCGTGGAGAGTACGACGGTGGTGCGGGTCCTGGCCACGCCCTTCGTGCCCGAGATCCGCTTGACCACCGATTCCAGGCCGGCCACGTCGGCCACCCGGACCTTGAGCATGTAGGAGTCGTCGCCGGCGATGAACCAGCAGTCCTCGACCTCGTTGAGGTCCTTCAGCCGGAACGCCACGTCCTCGTGGTCGGCGGCGTCGGTGAGCTGAAGGCCGATCAGGGCCGTGACGCCGAAGCCGAGCGAGGCCGGGTTGACCGTCGCCCGGTAGCCGGTGATGACCCCGGCCTGCTCCAGGCGGTTGATCCGGTCAGTGACGCTCGGGCCGGAGAGTCCGACCAGCCGGCCCAACTCGGCGTAGGACGCACGGCCGTTTTCCCGGAGCGCCTGGATGAGCTGTCTGTCCACCGTGTCCATATACCGTCCGCGTCCTTCCGAACCTCACCAGACCCACAGATCATTATCCGGATTCAAAGGCGCCATGCGCCGACCGACCCGGATATCGCAGAGAAGATACTCTCCCTCCCTCGGTCTCCTTACTCCCCCTCAGGCCGGGCGGCGTCGCCGTCGGCCGTCCTGCGGGCGGCCGCTCCCAACTCCCCTTCCCAGCGCAGGTACAGGGAATGCGGCACACCGACGGCGTCCAGCACCCGGCCGGCCACGAAATCCACCAGCTCACGGACGGTGGAGCCGCCGGCGTAGAAACCGGGGGACGCGGGCAGCACGACCGCCCCCTGCGCGTCGAGCTCCACCAAGTGCTTCAACGTCACCCCGTTGAGTGGTGCCTCGCGGACGCAGACGACGAGCGGGCGGCGCTCCTTGAGGGTGACGCTGGCGACCCGCTGGAGCAGGTCCTTGCTCAGGCCGAGCGCGATCCCGGCCACCGCGCCGGTGGTCGCGGGCACCACGAGCATGCCCTTGGCGGGGTAGGAGCCGCTGGACGGGCCGGCCGCGAAGTCCCCGGCGGGCCAGTAGCGGACGTCGTCCAGGCCCTGGTCCGTCCCCAGCCAGGCGGCGAGGTCGGTGACCCAGTGGGCGTCCCGGAAGGAGATGCCGGTCTCGTCCAGGATGGTGAGCCGGGCGGCGCGGCTGACGATCAGGTCCACCGCCTCGCCGGCCGCCAGCAAGGCGCGGATCACGGAGGCCGCGTACGGCGTCCCCGACGCTCCCGAGACCCCGACCACCCACGGCTGACGCTTCGCAGTTCCCATGGGGCAATTCTGTCCCGGCTCGACCGGCGCGTTCGGCCCGGGCGGACCGGGAGGGTCCGGAACCCACCGGCCCCTGGAAGGATGGGGGCATGCCAGCGACCCTCGTCGACCTCACCCATCAGGTGACCACCGCGATGCCGGTCTACCCCGGCGATCCGGCCGTCCTGCTGGAGCCCGCGCTCACCACGGCCACCGCCGGGGTGAACGTGCTGGCCCTGCACCTCGGCTCGCAGTCCGGGACGCACGTGGACGCGCCGTACCACGTGGACGTCACCTGGCCGACCCTGGACGGGCTGCCGCTGGAACGGTTCGCCGGCCCGGCCGTGGTCGCCGACCTGCGCGGACTGGAGCCCCGGACGGCCATCACCCCCGGGCTGCTGGCGCCGGCGCTGGAGCGGGCCGCCGAGGGCACCGTCCTGCTGCTGGCCACCGGCTGGGCCCGGCACTGGGGCACCGACACCTACCTCGCCCACCCCAGCCTGACCCCGGCCGCCGCCGAGGCGATCGTCGCCGCCGGGGTGCGGACGGTCGGGGTGGACGCGCTCAGCGTCGACCCGACCCCCGCCCCGGGCCCGGGCGACCCGGCCGTGGCCGCCCTGCTCGCCGACCTCACCGACGAGCACGACCACGCCACCGCCGACGAGCCCTCGCTCGCCGCGCACCGGGTGCTGCTGGGGGCGCCCGGCGGCGGGGTGATCGCCGAGAACCTGACCGACCTGCGGCCGCTGCTGGCGGCCCAGGAGGCGGGCCTGCCGGTGGAGGTCTCGCTGTTCCCGCTGCGGCTGGTCGCGGCGGACGGCGCGCCGGTGCGGGCGGTGGCCCGGCTCGGCTGAACCGGCCGGGCCGAACCGGCGAGTAACCTCTTGGCACTTGGTCTAGACCATCCCCCGTAAGCGCCAGTACGCTTTCCGGCCATGGCTGAGATCATCGGAGTGGTCGAGCGGATCTGGCGCTACCCCGTGAAATCCACCGGCGGCGAACGGCTCGACTCCGTCGACGTGGACGAGCGCGGCCTGGCCGGAGACCGCCTCTACGCCGTCCGCGACGCGGCCGGGAAACTCGGCTCGGGCAAGGACACCCGCCGCTTCCGCCGGATGGACGGCCTGCTCCGCCTCTCCGCCCGGCTCGGCCGCCGGATCGACGGGCCCGAACTGTTCGACCCGCTCGGCCGTCCGGTCGAACGGCCGAACGCCTTCCTGCGCGCCTACCTCCAGCTCGACGACGTCGAGCTCGCCCGCGAGGACGCCGTCTCGCACTTCGACCGGCTGCCGGTCAGCGTGCTCAGCACCGCCACCCTGGAGTGGTTCGGCGAGGCCGTGCCCTTCACCGTGGTCGACGAACGCCGGTTCCGCCCCAACATCGTGCTGCGCACCCCGCCCGGCACCCCGCCGTTCATCGAGGACGCCTGGCTGGGCCGCCAGGCCCGCGGCGAGGCCCCGGGCAGCGCCCGGCTCTCCTTCGTCGCCTCCAGCGAGCGCTGCTCGATGACCGGCGCCCCGCAGCCCGGCCTGCCGCACGCGCCCGAGATCCTCAAGGCCGTCGTGCACGCCCACGACGGCCGGCTCGACGCCCTCGCCGAGGTCGCCGCCCCGGGCCGCCTGCGGGTCGGCGACCGGCTGACGCTGGACTGACGGCACCCCGCCGCCCGCCGGCCTCGTGCGGCCGGACGGCACCGAGGGCGAGCACCTCGCGCTCGGCGCCGTCGAGGTCCGCCACGTCGAGGCCCGCCGCGTCGAGGCCCGCCGCGTCGACGTCGGGTGTGCCTGCCGGGGGCGCTCCGGGTCGGACCACCGGGGCGGGCGGTGGTCCGACGCGCTGGGAACGGAGCACCGGCGGGGAGCGGCGGCAGGAGGTTCGCCGTGGACCGTCCGTTCGGGCGGGCGGTCCGCGGGGAACGACCGGTGGCATGACGATCCCTCACCACCTGACCGGCACCGGCGACCACCACGTCCTGGTCCTGCACGACTGGTTCGGCACCAGCGCCGGCTGGGGCCCGTTCCTCGACTACCTCGACGGCGACGCCTTCGGCTACGCCTTCCTCGACTACCGCGGCTACGGGCGGCGCAAGGACGTGCCCGGCGCCTACACCCTCGCCGAGATCGCCTCCGACGCGCTCGCCCTGGCCGACCAGCTCGGCTGGGACCGCTTCTCCCTGGTCGGCCACTCGATGGGCGGGAAGGCGGCCCAGCAGGTGCTCGCCGAGGCGCCGCTGCGGGTGCGCAAACTGGTCGGCCTGGCCCCGGTGCCCGCCGGGGCGTACCCGCTGGACGAGGCGGGCGCGGCGCTGTTCTACGGCGCCGCCGAGGACCGGGAGAAGCGCTTCGCGATCCTCGACCTGGTCACCGGGCAGCGGGCCGGCCGGGTCTGGCTGGACCGGATGGTCGACCAGTCCCTCAGGCTGTCCACCCCCGAGGCCTTCGGCGGCTACGTCCGCGACTGGGCGACGGCCGACCTGGAGCGCCGGATCAGCGGCAACCCGGTGCCGGTCAAGGTGATCGTCGGCGAGCACGACCTGGCCCTCACCGCCGAGGTGATGCGCGGCACCTTCCTCTCCCACTACCCCAACGCCGAGCTGGAGGAGCTGGGCGGCAGCGGGCACTACCCGATGTACGAGACCCCGGTGGCCCTGGCGGCGTCACTGGAGGGCTTCCTGCACAACTGACCCGCTCGGCCGGGGTTTCCGCGGCTGACCGCCCGCGCCCCGCACGGCCTCGGGCGGCGGGGCCCGGGGCGAGTCCGCAGGTGGCGGCGGGCGCGCGGGAGTCGGCGCGCACCCCCTAGACGCTGACGCATGGACCCGAGACCCGTGCGCATTGGGCGTCTCATCCTTCTCGTTTACGTTCGAGGCATGACAGAAAAGCGAGTTGACGACGCGTCGCCGGTGCTGGTGGTCGGCGCTTCCGGAGCGGTCGGGCGGCACGTCGGGCTCCAGCTCGCGGCCGCGGGCGTACGGGTGCGGACGCGGGCGCCGCACGACCCGCTCGACCCGGCGTCGCTGGAAGCGGCGGTGCAGGGCACGGACGCGGTCCTGCTGGGGTGGCCGTACCCGACGGCGGACGGGGCCGCGGAGGTGGTGGGGGTGCTGGCCCGGGAGGTCGGGCGGGTGGTGTTCCTGTCCTCGGCCGTCCCCGGCCGCCCGGAGGGCCGGGTCGAGGCGCTGCTCGCCGCCAGCGGGGTGCGGCACACCGTGCTGCGGGCGCACGGCTTCGCCGCCGCGCTGCGGTGGGCCGAGGACATCAGGGCCGGCCGCCCGGTGCGGGGCTACGGCGGCGCGGCCGGGCTGAACCCGGTGGACGAGCGGGACATCGCGGCGGTCGCCGTCCGGGCCCTGGTCGAGGACGGCCACGACGGCGCCCGGTACGTGCTGACCGGCCCGGAGTCGCCGACCCAGGCGGAGCAGGTGGAGATCATCGGCGCGGCCACCGGCCGGCCGCTGAGCTGGGAGGAGATCCCCCGCGAGACCGCCCGCCACCGCATGCTGACCACCGGCCTGCCCCCCGCCGCCGTCGACGCCGCCCTGGACTTCGTGCACGCCCTCACCACCGCCCCGCGGCCCGCTACGACGACCGTCCGGGACGTCACCGGCCACCCCGCCCGCGGCTTCCGCGCCTGGGCGAAGGAGCACGCCTCCCTGTTCCGCTGAGCCGGTCCACGGGCGCCGAGCGGGTTCCGCGGTTCGTCAGCGGAGGGGCGCGGGCGGGCCGGGCTCCGTCGGGCCGGTGCCCGGCAGGGGCGGTCGGGCGGTGTCGCGGACGCGCACGCGGGGGCGGAGGGTGCCGTCGGGCGCGTGCTCCCGGGCGACGCGGTAGTACCCGGCCTCCGTCAGCTCCCCGATCGCCCGCAGGATCTCCGCCAGGTCCGGCGCGCAGGAGGGGTCGGTGTGGTGCCAGTCCGCCTCGATCCACTCGTCGGGGCGGCCGAGGAGGTCGAGCAGGACGGTCAGGGCGGCGTAGGTGAGGCGGCCGTCCATCAGCTCGGTCGGGACGGTGGTGGTGGGGCCCGGGTCGTCGCCGCGGTGAACGATGATGCGCATGGGTTCGCTGCTCCTGGTGCCGTACCCCCGGGGCCGGTGGCGCCGCCGGGGCGTTCCCTCGATTGCGCCGCGGAACGTAACACGCGTGCGGGGCCCCTCGTCCGGCCGATCGGCCGATTGCCGGAGTGCGAGAAAGCCCGAGGGCGCACGAACGCCGACGCGCGCCGGGTCCGATGCCTTCGGGGCTCGGTCGGCGCGCGCGGGTCGGAGGGTGTGCCGGGTTCGGGGGGTGTGCCGGGTTCGGGGGGTGTGCCGGGTCAGACCCCGAGGCCGCGGACGACCAGGTCCACCAGGGCGAAGAAGAACAGCGAGACGCCCACGAAGCTGTTGGTCTGGAAGAACGCCCGGTTGAGTTTCGACAGGTCGTTCGGCTTGACGATGGTGTGCTCGTACACGAACGCGCCCGCGACGACCGCCAGGCCGATCCAGAACGCCACCCCGGCGCCGGTCAGCAGCCCGAACCAGCCCAGCAGCAGCGTGGTCAGCGCGTGGCACACCCGCGCGCCGCGGATGGCCGCCGGCACGCCGTACCGGGCGGGCACCGAGCGGACCCCGTTCTCCCGGTCGGACTCGACGTCCTGGCAGGCGTAGATCAGGTCGAACCCGCCGATCCAGATGCCGACGGCCGCGCCCAGCACGACCGCGTCCCAGGACCAGCGGCCGGTCACCGCGAGCCAGGCGCCGCCCGGCCCCATCGCCTGGGCCAGGCCCAGGATCGCCTGCGGGAAGTTCGTGAACCGCTTGCCGTACGGGTAGACCACCATCGGCACCACGGCCACCGGCGCGAGCACCAGGCAGAGCGGGTTCAGCAGCGCGGCGGCGCCGAGGAAGACCACCAGCGCGACGGCCGAGCCGATGTACGCGGTCCTCAGCGACACCGCGCCGGTGACGAGTTCGCGCGAGGCGGTCCGCGGGTTGCGGGCGTCGATCTCGCGGTCGATGATCCGGTTCGCCGCCATGGCGAAGGTCCGCAGCCCGACCATGCAGACCGTGACGACGAACAGCTGGCCCCAGTGCACCCGCTCGTCGGCGAGGAACATGGCCGTCAGGGCGGCGATGTAGGCGAAGGGCAGGGCGAAGACCGAGTGCTCGATCATCACCAGGCGCAGGAAGGCCTTCGCGCGCCCCGGGGTCTCGACCGCAGCCGCGGTGCTCACAGTCCGTACTCCTTCCAGCGGCGCGACACCAGCGCGGCCGTGGCCGGGTCCGAGGAGACCATCTCCGGCCAGCCGCCGTCCCGGGTGTAGCCCTCCTCCGGCAGCTTGCGGGTGGCGTCGATGCCGGCCTTGCCTCCCCAGAACTGCTGGTACGAGGCGTGGTCCAGATGGTCCACCGGCCCCTCGACCACCGTGAGGTCACGGCTGTAGTCGACGTTGCCGAAGGCCCGCCACGCCACCTCCTGGTAGTCGTGCACGTCGCAGTCCGAGTCCACCACGATGATCAGCTTGGTGAGCGACATCATGTGGGCACCCCAGATCGCGTGCATCGTCTTCTGGGCGTGCTTGGGGTACTTCTTGTCGATCGAGACGATCACGCAGTTGTGGAAGCCGCCGGCCTCGGGCAGGTCGTAGTCGACGATGTCCGGGATGATGATCTTCAGCAGCGGCAGGAAGAAGCGCTCGGTGAACTTGCCCAGCGGGCCGTCCTCCGTCGGCGGGCGGCCGACCACGATGGACTGGAGGATCGGACGGCGGCGCATCGTCACGCAGTCGATCGTCAGCGCCGGGAACGGCTCCTGCGGGGTGTAGAAGCCGGTGTGGTCGCCGAACGGGCCCTCGGGCAGCATCTCGCCGGGCTCCAGCCAGCCCTCCAGCACCACCTCGGCGTCGGCCGGGACCTGGAGCGGCACCGTCTTGCAGTCGACCATCCGCACCCGCTCCCCCGCGACGAAGCCGGCGAAGAGGTACTCGTCGATGTCCCCGGGCAGCGGCGCGGTGGCCGCGTAGGTGACGGCCGGCGGGCAGCCGAAGGCGATCGCGACCGGGAGGCGCTCGCCCCGCTTGGCCGCCACCGCGTAGTGGTTGCGGCTGTCCTTGTGGATCTGCCAGTGCATGCCGATGGTGCGGCGGTCGTGCCGCTGGAGCCGGTAGAGGCCCAGGTTGCGCACGCCGGTGTCCGGGTCCTTGGTGTGGGTCAAGCCCAGGTTGAAGAAGGAGCCGCCGTCCAGCGGCCAGGTGAAGAGTGCGGGCAGCTCGTCCAGGTTGACGTCGTCGCCGGTGAGCACGACCTCCTGCACCGGGGCGTCACCGGACTTCACGTTCCGGGGCGGCACGTGCGCGATCGAGGCGAGCTTGCCGAAGGCGTCCCGGAAACCGGTGAATCCCTGCGGCAGCTCCGGCTTGAGCAGGCCGGCGATCTTCTCCGAGATGTCGTCCGGCCCCTTGAGGCCGAGCGCCTTGGACAGCCGCCGCTCGGTGCCGAAGACGTTCATCGCCAGCGGCATCGACGAGCCCTTGACGTTCTCGAAGAGCAGCGCGGGGCCCTTGGCCTTCTGCACCCGGTCGACGATCTCGCCGATCTCCAGGTGAGGGTCCACCTCCGCCTTGATGCGCTTGAGGTCGCCTTCGCGGTCGAGGGCCCGGAGAAACGAGCGGAGATCGTCGTATGCCATGTCTGTCAGTATCCGCCACCAGATAGCCTGGCTCGGTCAAGGGCCCTGCCAGGCGCCCGTCACTACCACCGTTGCGGGGGGAGATCGCGGCCATGTTGCGGATTCTGCTGACCATCATCCTTCCGCTGGCGCTCTGGGTCTGGGCGTTCGTGGACTGCCTGACCACGCCCGAGGACGAGGTGAAGCACCTGCCGAAGGTGGTCTGGGTGCTGATCGTGCTGCTCTTCCCGCCGCTGGGCCCGATCGCCTGGCTGGTCGCCGGCAAGCAGCGCGGCTTCCTGCCGGCCGCGTCCGCCGGGGCCCGTCCGGGGCAGCCGGCCGACGACCGCCCGGGCCGCCCGGCCCCGCGCGGCGGGCGCCCGTTGGCGCCGGACGACAACCCCGAGTTCCTCGCCTCGTTGAAGAAGAACAACAAAGAGCACGAGGACATGCTGAAGCAGTGGGAGGCCGATCTGCGCCGTCGCGAGCGGGAGCTGCGCGACCGCGACGAGCCCGAGGAGGGCAGGAAGCCCTGATCGGAGCGGGTCCGCCCGCTCGCTCGGACAGCCCACCCCCACCGTTCGGGGTGGGCTTCGGCGTTTTTGGTGCTTCCCTACGAGAATCCGCACTTCGGGCCGAATGGGGGCCGGTCGGCCGCCCCGCTCGAGCGGGCCTTGAGCGCTACCCGAGATGGCCGCCTTACCTTACTGAAAGACGGCCCTGACCTGCGCTTTTGTTAACGCTCAGATCATCGGACCATCATCTGTCTGACAACTCCCGGTATCCATGTGAACACCGAGCGCTCAGGATCCGAACGGACCGCTTCTGTACAGGCCTGACAGCTAAACGAACTGGACCTTGTACGGAATCGACGCCGAAACCAGCGCACGGCCCCTCGTACAGTCATAAGTGAAGAAAGTGATTCGCAGCCGGGGGCACAGCAGACGTTGGCTGTCGGACAGTTCCCTCACCCTTGGAGTGGTTCGAGATGACGGTTGTGCATGAGGCGCCGGTCGACGGCGAGGTCCACGAGGTCCCGGCCGACGCCCGCGGGCGGGTCGCCGAGCTGCACGAGCTGCGCGAGAAGGTCCGTCGCGGCCCCAGCGACAAGGCCACCGAGGCCCAGCACGCCAAGGGCAAGCTGACCGCCCGCGAGCGCATCGAGCTGCTGCTGGACGAGGGCTCCTTCCACGAGGTCGAGCCGCTGCGCCGGCACCGCGCCCAGGGCTTCGGCCTGGAGGCCAAGAAGCCGCACACCGACGGCGTGATCGTCGGCTGGGGCACCGTGCACGGCCGCACCGTCTTCACCTACGCGCACGACTTCCGGATCTTCGGCGGCGCGCTGGGCGAGGCCCACGCCCAGAAGATCCACAAGATCATGGACATGGCCATCGCGGCCGGTGCCCCGCTGGTCTCCCTCAACGACGGCGCCGGCGCCCGCATCCAGGAGGGCGTCACCGCGCTCGCCGGCTACGGCGGCATCTTCCAGCGCAACACCAAGGCCTCCGGCGTCATCCCGCAGATCTCGGTCATGCTCGGCCCCTGCGCCGGCGGCGCCGCCTACAGCCCCGCGCTCACCGACTTCGTCTTCATGGTCCGCGAGACCTCCCAGATGTTCATCACCGGCCCCGACGTCGTCCAGGCCGTCACCGGCGAGAAGATCACCCAGAACGGCCTCGGCGGCGCCGACGTCCACGCCGGCGTCTCCGGCGTCTCCCACTTCGTCTACGACGACGAGCAGTCCTGCATCGAGGAGGTCCGCTACCTCCTCTCGCTGCTGCCCCAGAACAACCGCGAGATGCCGCCCTCCGTCGCCACCGAGGACCCCGTCGACCGCCGCAACGACACCCTCCTCGACCTCGTCCCCGCCGACGGCAACCGCCCCTACGACATGCGCAAGGTCATCGAGGAGATCGTCGACCACGGCGAGTACCTCGAGGTCCACGAGCGCTGGGCCACCAACGTCCTGTGCGTCCTCGCCCGCGTCGACGGCCACGTCACCGGCATCATCGCCAACCAGCCGCAGTCCCTGGCCGGCGTCCTGGACATCAACGCCAGCGAGAAGGCCGCCCGCTTCGTCCAGATGTGCGACGCCTTCAACATCCCGCTCCTCACCCTCCTCGACGTCCCCGGCTTCCTGCCCGGCGTCGACCAGGAGCACGGCGGCATCATCCGCCACGGCGCCAAGCTCCTCTACGCCTACTGCAACGCCACCGTGCCGCGCATCTCCCTGATCCTGCGCAAGGCCTACGGCGGCGCCTACATCGTCATGGACTCCCGCTCCATCGGCGCCGACCTCTCCTACGCCTGGCCCACCAACGAGATCGCCGTCATGGGCGCCGAGGGCGCCGCCAACGTGATCTTCCGGCGCGAGATCAACGCCGCCGAGGACCCGGACGCCATGCGCGCCCAGAAGATCAAGGAATACAAGAACGAACTGATGCACCCGTACTACGCGGCCGAGCGCGGCCTCGTCGACGACGTCATCGACCCCGCCGAGACCCGCCAGGTCATCGCCTCCGCCCTGGCCATGCTCCGCACCAAGCACGCCGACCTGCCCAGCCGCAAGCACGGCAACCCGCCGATGTAGCGGCACGCTCCACCGCGCAGCCCGTACCGGCAACCGCCTCAGACCACCTCAGACCACAGCAACCGGGGGAGAAACCAGGACATGACCGCTTCCGCCGAACCCCTCGTCCGCATCGTCCGCGGCAGTCTCACCGACGAGGAGATCGCCGCCCTGACCGCCGTCCTCGCCGCGCGCGCCGCCGCCGCGCAGCAGGCCGCCGCCAACGCGCCGCTGGAGCCGATCGCCAACTGGCGCCGTCTGGAGCGCCGCCCGGCGTACTACTCGCCGGTCAGCTGGCAGCAGGCCGCCTGACGGCCCACGGCCCGAGCCGACGGCCGGTCACCCCACCCGGGTGACCGGCCGTCGCGCGTCCCCGGGGCGCTCCGGCGCGTGCGCCGTGGGTGTGCGCGGGCTTCCACACCTGCCCGGGGGGCGTGAAGCGGCTCGGTAGAATACCTACTGGACGGTATGCGTCCGCCGCCCAGTCCGCCCCCGTAGGATCGGCCGCTGCCGAGTACCAGAACTTTCCAGGGAGGCTGCGATGGCCAGGCAGGCCCGCGCGCTGGCGACCCGCCAGGCGGTACTCGTCGCGGCGGCCGAGGTGTTCGACGAGCGGGGCTACGCCGCCGCCACGATGTCCGAGATCCTGGACCGCGCCGGCGTCACCAAAGGCGCGCTGTACTTCCACTTCACCTCCAAGGAACAGCTGGCGCTCGCCGTCATCATCGAGGGTCAGGGCGCCTGGATCTCCGGCTGGGAGCCTGCCTCGGACAGCGCGGTGCAGAACCTGATCGACCTCGGGTACGCCTTCGCCCGCGCGCTCCAGACCGACCCGCTGGTGCGCGGCAGCATCCGGCTGACGATCGAGCACGGCAGCTTCACCCAGCCGCAGATCGCCGCCTACCAGGGCTGGATGGACACCGCCCGCGAGCTGTTGGAGCAGGCCCGGAAGGCCGGGGACCTCCACCCGGGGATCGACCTGACCGCCGCCGCCGGGGTGATCACCGGGGCCGTCACCGGCATCCAGCTGAGCTCCCAGGTGCTGGCCGACCGCACGGACCTGATCCAGCGGATGTCCGACTTCTGGACGCTGGTGCTGCCCGGTCTCGTCCAGCCGCACGCGCTCGCCCGGCTGAGCGTCGCCGAGCGGGCCTGAGCGTCGCCGGGCGGACCTGAGCGTCGCCGAGCGGGCCTGAGCGTCGCCGGGCGGGCCTGAGCGTCGCCGGGCGAGCTGAGCCCGCGCGGGCGCGCGTCGTGGCGCCGACCGCCGCCGGGGCCGCTCAGACCCGGTAGCCGGCCCGGTTCTCGGCCGCCACCAGGGCCGGCAGCGCGGCCGTCCAGAGCCGGCTCACCGCCTCCGGCCCGGGCCGGCCGACCCCCTCCCCCGCGATCAGCACCTGGCCGGCCGCCGCCGCGATGAGCAGTTCGGCGGCGGCCCGCCGGTCCACCTCGGGGCACAGCTCGCCGGCCTCGGCGGCCCGGTCCAGCAGCCGGTGGACGACCGCGGTGAGGCTGTGCCAGACGATCTCCGGGCCCGTCGGGGGCGGCCCGGGCGGGCCGTCCGGGGCGCCGTCCCGGCGGGCTCCCTGGCCGCCGAGCCGGACGCCGGCCCGCACCACCAGGTCCTCGCGGAGCATCCGGGCCAGCTCGTGCGAGAAGTCGATCAGGCCCTGGAGCGCCGGGCCCTCGGCCCGCAGGGCCCGCAGCGCGGACGAGCCGACCTCCCGCCCGGCGGCGCGGCGCACCCCGTCGGCGAGGGCCTGCTTGGACACGAAGTGGAAGTAGAGGGCCCCTTTGCTCACCCCGGCCCGGCGGCTGATGTCGACCAGGCTGGCGGCCTCGAAGCCCACCTGCGCGAAGGTCTCCGCGGCGGCGAGCAGTACGGCCTGCCGGGTCCGCCCGGCCCTCTCCTGCTTGACCACTGGCCCCCTCCGGACTCGGCCGGGCGCGATCCCCGCCCCACCCGGCTGCTGTCGGCGCGCCCCCTGCGGGGCCGCGCTCGCATGCGGACGGGTGCCCCGAAACCGCATGGTTGGTATCTAATCTAGCGCCTGCTCCGTTTCCGCCGTCCAGCGGGCACGACCCCTCCATCCACGGCTCGGGCTGGCCCGAACAGGCATTCCCCCAGTCCACGGGAAGGGTGCCGGGAGCGGGCCGGAGAGTGCCGCCGAGGGCACCCCCGGTCGGCTAACCAAACCGGGTGGTCTGTATGTTTTCCTCGGACGGCCGTGGCGGCCGCTCCGACCGACACCCTGAAGCGGGGGCCAGTCATGCCATCGATCGTAGAGCCGGACCCGCACCGCCCGTATTCCCACCCCGGCCCGGGCAGCGGCCGCGGCGGCGGCTTCGACTTCCACGACGGCCCCGCGACCGGCTACGACTTCCACGACCGGACCGTCTCCCGGCACCTGGTGCACCGCGCCTCGGTGTCCGAGGTGTTCCTCACCGGCTGGCAGGCCACCGGCCCGTACGACTTCCTGCTCGGCGCCCAGTGGCCCCGGCTGCACGGCTTCTACCGGCTGCCCGGAGACCGCTACCACGACCCCGTGCTGATGGCGGAGACCATCCGGCAGGCCGGGCTGCTGGTCGGCCACGCCGGGTTCGGGGTGCCGCGCGGCCACCACTTCGCCATGGAGGACCTCTCCTACGCGCTCGGCGAGCCCGGGCTGCCGGGCCTGGCCGTCACCGCCGGCCCCGCCTCGCTGATGCTCGCCGTCGGCTGCGAGGACGTCCGGATGCGGGGCGGCCGGCTGTCCTCGCTGCGGGTGCACGTCGAGGTCACCCGGGACGGCGCGCCGATCGGCCACGGCACCGGCCGGCTGCGGGTGATCTCCCCCGCCTCGTACGCCCGGCTGCGCGGCCCGGCGCGGCGCACCGTCGCACCGCGGCCGCCGGCGCCCGCCGCGCCCGAGCTGGTCGGCCGGGCACAGCCCGCGGACGTGGTGCTCAGCCCGACCCTGGCCCCGGACACCTGGCTGCTGCGCGCCGACGCCACCCACCCGGTGCTGTTCGACCACGAGCTGGACCACGTGCCCGGGATGCTCGTGCTGGAGGCCGCCCGGCAGGCCGCCCAGCGGCTGCGCCACCCCCGGCCGGTGGTGCCGGTCGAGCTGGTGACCTCCTTCGACCGCTACATCGAGCTGGACCGGCCCTGCTTCGTCCGGGCCGTCCCCGAACCGGTCCACGGACCGGCCGCCGGGCCGGGCGCGGCGGCCGACCGGCTGCCGGTGCGGGTCCAGCTGGTCCAGGACGGCCGGACGGCGGCCGAGTGCCGGGTGCTCACCGCACCGGTGGACGGCCCGGCCGAGAGCCAGGCCGCACCGGACCGGCGGGACGCCTACGACGGCCGCCCCGCCGCGCCGGGCCTCGGCGGCAGCCGGCTGCCGCTGGCCAGCTAGGCCCTGTCCGGCCGGACAGGGCCTGGGTCCGGTCCGGTCAGGCGGCCACCAGGGCGGCCGGCCGGCCCGCGTGCATCACGCTGAGGTTGGTCGCCAGCCGGACCTCGTCCTGGGCCAGCCAGAGCCGCAGCGCCGCGCCCAGGGCGGCACTGGCCGACTCGATCCGGACGTCGGTGATCTGGGCGATCCGGGCCGCGCCGGGCACCAGCAGGTCGGCCAGCGGGGTGGGCAGCCAGACCGTCAGGGCGCACGGCGCGGGCACCGCCAGCGCCCCCAGCAGCCGGTAGGCGTCCCCCGGCGCGCTGAGCGTCGGGATGATGTCCAGCAAGGCGTCGGACACCACCTCGGACACGTCACTCCGGTGTCCCTGGGCGAGCCGGCGGAGCAGCATGCGCTCGGCGGCGGTGATTCGGACGGTCAGCATGACCTCGTCGCACTCCATCGCGCGATTTCCTCCTCAGTTCCCTCTCGCGCCGGCCGGCGGCCGACGCGCACTACCCCTGTTTGTGACTCGGCCCGGCTACCTGTGGGAGAGAGCCGGGCCGGTGGGTGATCGTGTGCCCCGGTCAGATCCCCGCGTAGGAGTGCTTTCCGGTGACGAAGATGTTCACGCCGTAGTAGTTGAAGAGCCAGCAGGCGAACGCCGCCAGCGCCAGGTAGGCGGCCTTGCGGCCCTTCCAGCCGGCCGTCGCGCGGGCGTGCAGGTAGCAGGCGTAGGCGACCCAGGTGATGAACGACCAGGTCTCCTTCGGGTCCCACTCCCAGTACTTGCCCCAGGCCGCCTCGGCCCAGATCGCGCCCGCGATGATCGTGAACGTCCACAGCGGGAAGACCAGGGCGTTGATCCGGTAGGACAGCTTGTCGAAGGTCGACGCGGCGGGCAGGCGGCGCCAGAGCGAGGCCGAGGTGCCCAGCGGGCCGGTGGTCAGGCCGGCCGCGACGCGCTTCTCGAAGGAGTCCTTGCCGAGGTACAGCAGCGTGGCGATGAACGCCGCGTAGAAGGCGCCGCCGCAGAAGATCGCGGTGGAGACGTGGATCGCCAGCCACGGCGAGTGCAGTGCCGGGACGAGCTGCTCGGAGTCGGTGTACAGCACCGTGGTGGCGATGCCGAGGGTCAGCAGCACCGCGAGCACGACCGGCAGGCCGAGCCAGCGGACCTTCTTCTTCGCGGCCAGCAGCACCAGGTACGCCGCCGTCATGGCGAAGCCGAAGGCGCAGGAGAACTCGTACATGTTGCCCCACGGCCAGCGGGACACCGACAGGCCGCGGGTGACGATCCCGGCCACGTGCAGCAGCGCCGCGAGCACGGTGAGCGAGACGGCGATCCGGCCGGCCAGGTCGGCCTTCAGGTCGGTGCCGGCCGCGCCCGGGCCGTCCTCCTCCTCGGCGCCGCGCCCGCTGGTGACCACCGTCGCGCCCTCGCCCGCGACCGCGGTGCGGGTGAGCGTGGTGGTGCCGCCGCCGGCCCCCGCCACGGTGACGGTGACCTTCTTCGCGCCCTTCGGCGCCGCGACGGTCTCGCCCAGGTTGCCCGACTGCTCCTTCGAGCGGACGGCGACCGCGCCCCTGCTGCCGAAGGTCCACTCGATCATGTGGGCGAACATGGCGAGGGTGTAGACCACCATCGCCGAACGGATCAGGTTGTTGGAGAGGTCGGCCAGCTGTGGGTCGACCGCCGAGGCGAGTTGCACCGTCTACTCCTTGGAGTTCTGGTCGGCAGGGACTGCGGGGGCTGAGGCCTCGGCCTCGGCGGTGGCGGTGGCGGGTGCTGTGTCGGTGGCGGGTGCTGTGTCGGGCGTGGCGCCGGCTTCCCCGGCGCCGTCCTCGTCCCCGTCCTCCTCGGAGGCCGGGGCGTCGTCCTGGAGGTCCACCGCGAGCTCCGCCAGCTCCTCGGCGATCTTCGCCGACTCGCTGCGGGCCAGGCCGGCCAGTTCCACCTGGGTGCCGCCGCCCGGCAGGGCGACCGCGCGCACCCAGATCCGGCGGCGCTGGATGAACAGCGAGCCGATCAGACCGAGGATCGCCAGCACGCCGCCGGCCAGGGCGATCTCGTTGCCGGGGCGGTGCGTGATGTTGAAGCTGGCCCACTGCTTGTAGCCCTCGAAGGTGACGGTGCCGTAGCCGTCGGGCAGGGTCCAGCCCTGGCCGGGCTTGAGCCGGGCCTTGGCCGGCTGGCCGTCCTGGGTGAGCTGGGTCAGCTTGCGGGTGTTGAGCTGGTAGACGTTCTGCGGCAGGCCGGAGTCGGTGCCGAGGTCGCCCGCGAAGGCGTTCAGCACCAGCTGGGGGTCGGCGTCGCCGGGGAACAGCGAGATCGGGCCGGTGCGCTCGAAGCTCGGCGAGGCGGTCGGCAGGAAGAAGCCGGAGAAGCCCAGCTGGGTCCTGGTGCCGTCGGGGCCGTCGCCGTAGTCGGAGACCTTGACGACGCCCGTGGAGGTCAGGTTGCCGTCCTGCGGCAGGAAGGGGACGGCGCCCTGGTAGACGACGTCGCCCTTGCCGTTCCGGACGGTGACCATCGGGGCGTAGCCGTGGCCGATCAGGTAGACCTTGCTGCCGCCGACCTCCAGCGGGTGGTTGACCTCGATCGTCGACTTCTTCAGCTTCGACTCGTCGCTGCCCTCGTAGTACTCGACGTGCGCGGTGAACTGCCGGGCCGCGCCCATCTGGTCGCCCTGGTCCTGGAACTTCGAGGTGAAGCCGTCCAGCTTCAGGTAGAAGGGGTCGAGGTCCTGGCTGCCGTAGAACCGGGTGCCGGTGAAGTCGTCGAGCTGGGTGATGGTGTTGGAGTAGCCCTCGCCCGCGACCATCAGCTTGCCGCCGGTGCCGGCGGCCAGGCTGGACCAGGCGAAGCCGCCGAGCAGCGCGAACAGCGACAGGTGGAACAGCAGGTTGCCGACCTCGCGCAGGTAGCCCTTCTCGGCGGCCACGGCGCCGCCGGACAGGTGGGCGCGGAAGCCGCGCTCGCGCAGCAGCCGGTGCGCGGCGGCGTTCACCTTCCCGGCGTCCGCCTCGGTGCGCCAGACCGCGTGCACCGGCATCCGGGTCAGGACGCGCGGGGCGGCCGGCGGCTGGGAGCGCAGCACGCCGACGAACTGCCAGGTGCGCGGGACGATGCAGCCGGCCAGCGAGACGAACAGCAGGATGTAGATCGCGGAGAACCAGACCGAGCTGTAGACGTCGAACAGCTGGAGCTTCTCGTAGATCGGCGCGACCGTGGTGTGCTGCGCCTTCCAGGTCTGCACCTTGAACTGGTTCTGGCCGTTCTGCGGGATCAGCGAACCGGGGATGGCGGCCAGCGACAGCAGGAACAGCAGGATCAGGGCGACCCGCATCGAGGTCAGCTGACGCCACATCCAGCGGGCCCAGCCGAACGCGCCTATGCCGGTCGGTCCGTCGGACTCGACCGGCGCGGTGCTGAGCCGCTCCGCGGCGGCGTCGTCCGGCGCCTCGGGCCGCTCGGTCTCGGTCGTGGTCTTGCTCACGGTCAGATTCCGATCTGGAAGTCGGCGGTCCAGGACTGCAGCTGGCTCATCATCGAATCCCAGATCCCGGTGACGAGCAGCAGACCGACCACGACGAGCATGCCGCCGCCGATCCGCATGACGAGCGGGTAGTGCCGCTTGACCCAGCCGAAGGCGCCCAGCGCCCGGCGGAAGGCCACGGCGGCCAGGATGAACGGTACGCCGAGGCCCAGGCAGTAGAAGGTGGTCAGCAGCGCGCCACGCTGGGCGTCGGCCTGGTTGAGGGCCAGGTTCTGCACGGCGGTCAGGGTCGGGCCCATGCACGGGGTCCAGCCGACGCCGAAGACCACCCCGAGCATCGGGGCCCCCAGCAGGCCGACGGCCGGGCGGCGGTGCGAGCGGACCTCGCGCATGCTCAGTCCGGGGACCAGGCCCATGAACGCCAGGCCCATCACCACGGTGAGCGAGCCCAGCACGATGCTGATGATCCGCTTGTAGTCCTGGAGCTCCTGGCCGAAGTAGCCGAACAGGGCGCCGGTGGAGACGAACACCGCGGTGAAGCCGAGGATGAACAGCACCACGCCGAGCAGCATCCGGCCGCGCCGCGACCCGCGGGCGTCCGCGAGGTCGGCGGCGGAGAAGCCGGTCACGTACGAGAGGTAGCCGGGGACCAGCGGCAGCACGCACGGCGAGAAGAACGACGCCAGCCCGGCCACCAGCGCGACCGGGGCGGCGGCCAGCAGCGCGCCGCTCTGGACGGTCGAGGTGGTGTCGGCGAGCTGGAGCACGGCCGGGTACGAGGGCGGGAGACTCACTTCTGCTGCTCCGCGACCACCGGCTGGAGGATCGACTCCAACGCCTCCTCGGTGGTGCCGCCGACGGCGCGGGCGGCCAGCTTGCCGTCCCGGTCGACGATCAGGGTGGTCGGGATGGACTGCGGGTTGAGGCTGCCCTTGGCGAACTTGAGCAGCTGGGTGCCCGCCGGGTCGAAGATGCTCGGGTAGGTGACGCCCTGCTCCTGCTCGAAGCGGACGGCGTTCTGCTTCTCGGTGTCCCGGGTGTTGATGCCGAGGAACCGGACGCCCTGGTCCTTGTACTTCTCCGAGACGGTCTGCAGGCTCTTGGCCTCGGCCCGGCACGGGCCGCACCAGGAGCCCCAGACGTTCAGCACGACGACCTTGCCCCGGTAGTCGGAGAGCTTGGCCGGGGTGCCCTCCAGGGTGTCCCCGGTGATGTCCGGCGCGTCCCCGCGCTCGCCGGGCTCCGCCTTCGACAGGTTGGTGCCCTTGACCGTGACGAAACCGACCTGACCCTCGCCGCTCGACGAACCCGAGGAGGAGCAGCCGGTGAGGGCGAGCGCAGCGGCGGCGACGGTAGCGGCGGCTGCTGCGGCGACACGGGGACGGGGGCGCGTCATGGCAGACATGTGAAAAGTTTCGCATGGAGTTCCGGGCGGGTTCGCCGGGGTCCTGCCTTGCGCGTCGCACCCCCTCTGACCTGCGACGAAATCGGGTCACCGGGCGCTCGCCAGGTGACCCGGAATCATACTTACGTACCGCTTACGCGAGGTGCGCGCGGGCGCTCCGGGGCGCGCGCGGGCGGTGTTCCGCCGCTTGCGCGCCCCGGGCGGAGGCTACGCGCCGAAGCTCTTACCCACCGGCTTGTCGCCCTTGCGGCCCTTGCCCACCAGGTGGGCGGGCAGCAGGTCACGGGCCGGCTCGCGGTAGCCGACCGAGACGATCTTGTCGCCCTCGAAGGTGAAGCTGGTCAGCGAGGCCAGCGAGCACTGCCGGTTCCGCGGGTCGTGCCACAGCCGGCGGCGCTCCACGAAGGAGCGGACGATCCAGATCGGCAGCTGGTGGCTGACGCAGACCGCCTCGTGCCCGCGCGCGGCGTCCCGGGCGGCGCCGAGCGCGCCCATCATCCGCACCACCTGGTCGAGGTACGGCTCGCCCCAGGAGGGCTTGAACGGGTTGGTGAGGTACTTCCAGTAGCCCGGGTTCCTCAGCGAACCGTCGCCGACGCCGAAGGTCTTGCCCTCGAAGACGTTCTCCGCCTCGATCAGCCGCTCGTCCGCCGCGACGTCCAGGCCGTGCGCCTCGGCGATCGGCGCGGCGGTCTCCTGCGCCCGCTCCAGCGGGGAGGCCACCACGTGGGTGATGTCCCGGTCGGCCAGGTCCTCGGCGACCCGCTCGGCCATCTTCCGGCCCAACTCGGACAGGTGGTAGTCCGGCAGGCGCCCGTACAGGACGCCCTCCGGGTTGTGCACCTCGCCGTGCCGCATCACGTGGACGACGGTGATCTCTTTGGCGCTCACTTCTCGACTACTCCTGGGGATCGGGTTTCGGGCCGGTACGGACCGGGTCAGGCCGTGGCGGCGGCAGCGGCGCGCGCGGCGGCCGGCAGGGCGGCGGCGATCCGCTCGATCGCCCGCTCGTCGTGGGACGCCGAGACGAACCAGGACTCGAAGGCGGACGGCGGCAGGTAGACGCCCTCGGCCAGCATCGCGTGGAAGAAGGCGGTGAAACGGTACGCTTCCTGGGTCCTGGCCTCGTCGTAGTTCGTGACCGGGGCCTCGGTGAAGAACACCGAGAACATGTTCCCGGCGGTCTGGAGCCGGTGCGCCACGCCCTCCTTGGTGAGCGCGTCGGCGACCAGGCCGGAGACCTCGGCGGCGACCTTGTCCACCGTCGCGTACACCTCGTCGGTGCAGCCGCGCAGCTGAGCCAGGCCCGCCGCGGTGGCGACCGGGTTCCCGGACAGGGTGCCCGCCTGGTAGACCGGGCCGGCCGGGGCCAGGTGGGCCATCACGTCGGCGCGGCCGCCGAAGGCCGCGGCCGGGAAGCCGCCGCCCATGACCTTGCCGAAGGTCAGCAGGTCCGGCGCCCAGCCCTCGTTCGCCGCCTCCAGGCCGTACCAGCCGGCCTTGGAGACGCGGAAGCCGGTCATCACCTCGTCGGAGACGAACAGCGCGCCGTTCTCCCGGCAGAGCCGGGCCAGGCCGCCGTTGAAGCCGGGCAGCGGCGGGACGACGCCCATGTTGCCGGGCGAGGCCTCGGTGATCACACAGGCGATCTCGCCCGGGTGGGCGGCGAAGGCCCGCTCGACGGCGGCCAGGTCGTTGTACGGCAGCACGATGGTGTCGCCGGCCTGGGCGCCGGTGACGCCCGGGGTGTCCGGCAGGCCGAAGGTGGCCACGCCGGAGCCGGCGGCGGCCAGCAGGGCGTCCACGTGGCCGTGGTAGCAGCCGGCGAACTTCACCACCTTGGCCCGGCCGGTGAAGCCGCGGGCCAGCCGGATCGCGGACATGGTGGCCTCGGTGCCGGAGGAGACCAGGCGGACCTGCTCGACCGGGGCGACCCGGGAGACGATCTCCTCGGCCAGCTCGACCTCGCCCTGACCGGGGGTGCCGAAGGAGGTGCCGCGGGTGACGGCCCGCTGGACGGCGTCGAGGACCGCGGGGTGCGCGTGGCCGAGGATCATCGGACCCCACGAGCACACCAGGTCGACGTACTCGCGGCCGTCGGCGTCGGTGAGGTAGGGACCGCTGCCGGACACCATGAAGCGCGGCGTGCCGCCGACCGCGCGGAAGGCGCGCACCGGGGAGTTCACGCCGCCGGGCGTCACCACGGAGGCGCGGTCGAACAGCGACTGGGACTGGGGGGCTTCGTAGGGGTAGCTCACAAAAGACATGGTCTCAAATCGTGTCCTCGCGCTCTGCATGTCCGACCCGATCATCTGGAACGATGATCCGGGCACCGTTGTCTGTACGGTTGTCCGTACAGCGGGGGCCGCTGACTGCACCGGACCGGGGACCAGTCAGACTGTGCACACAGAGTGCACAGGCGTTCCGGTTTGTGTGCAGGGGTGTGAAGAGGACTGCCGCGTGCCGCGAGTGGGTACGGCGGCGCATGACGGGTAAGGAGCACGGCCGGTGGGACGCCGGGCGTGCGGGGGTCTGTCGATTCCGGCGAATTCCGGCGAATTCCGGTGAGGATGGTCCGAGTGTCCGAGGCGCAGGACGGCTACGACGAGGCCGCGGGGGGCTCCCGCCGACCCGCCGAGGCCCCACGCGGGGGAACGGGAGCGGGGACGGGTCGTGGTCGCCGCGGCGGTGAGAGGCGGGGCGAGGGACACGTGGGAGTGACGTACAAGTACTTCGGTGCCCCCGACCGCGCCACCGCCGCCAGGGTCCCCACCGCCCTCGGCCCGGGCGGGCTCGGCCTGGAGGCCGGCGAGCTCGGCGCGCTGGGGCGGCTGGGCGACCTGATGGAGACCAGCGGCTCCCCCACCGGCCACCTCTCCACCAAGATCAAGCCGGAGACCATGAGCGCCATGGTGCTCACCGGCATCCAGGGCGTCGCGCTGCACCAGGTGCCGCCGCTGGAACTGGTCGTGCTGCACCCCGACTACGCCGTCGTCCAGCTCCCCCACAACGTCGTCGAGCCGCTGCGCAAGGCCGACGAGACCGAGCTCGGCGCCGCCGCCTTCATCTGGTCCACCGTCCCGGACCGCCGCGGGCCGCGGGACGCGTTCGTGATCTACAGCATGCTGCACGAGTGGCAGGACTTCGCCAACCGGCTGCACGAGGCCGGGCACCAGCTGTACTGCCTGGTCTGGCCGTAGGGCCGCCACCGGACCGCTCCCGGCCTCCCACCGGCTTCCGGCGGGAGGCCGCCCGTGCGCCCGGCGGCCTCCGTGCCGGAGGGAGCCGTGGCGCGCGAACGGGCCGCCGCCCTCGCGCGGGGG
>NZ_JBHTWX010000128.1:0-26649 GCF_042792155.1 Kitasatospora sp. NPDC056651
ACATTCCGAACCCGGAAGCTAAGCCTCACAGCGCCGATGGTACTGCAGGGGGGACCCTGTGGGAGAGTAGGACGCCGCCGAACAATTCTTCAGAAGAACCCCCATCCGGTTTCCGGATGGGGGTTCTTCGCGTTTCCGGCTCAGACGCTGCGGATCTCGTCAACCGGGCAGGGGATCGAGGGCCAGACCCGGTTGGAGCAGCAGACTGCGGCCAGTACGTCCACACCACGTCGTAGCCGCCGGCGAGGGCTTCGACGGCGTAGGCGGCCCGTGATTCGACGGGAAGTTGTTTGTCCTGGACCGATGGCGGGGGCTCTCCTCGTAGCAGGCCTGGAGCCAGGCGACGACGTCGTCCGGCGTCGAGCGGGTGGAGGAGATCAGCGAGGGCGGTTTCAGTAGCCACCAGCCGGTCATCCTGAGTTGCTGCCCGTCGCCAGACCAGAGGTAGGTGTGCCAGTGCACGTGGCGCCTTCGGGAGTTGGGCTGGGTCGGAGCATGACGCGTCGACCCGGAGAACGACACCGAGGTTGCTGGATGCTCCCGAGCTGCGGTAGACGGGAAGCCAGGCCCGCCCGCTCGTTGGGGGCCAACGAGCGGGCGGGGGAGGCGGGATGGCTCAGGCGAGGTGGTCGAAGTCGCCGGCCTTGGCGCCGAGGAGGAAGGCGCGGAGCTTGGCGGTTGACGTGGTGACGATGACGGAAGGGTCATCGGATTCGCGAAGGTGGCGGACGTCGTTGCCTCCAGTGGCCAGCTCAATGCAGGTGCTGCCACCATCGGCGTCGCTGAAGGAAGACTTCTGCCAGGTCAGCTGGGACATCGGGTGCCTTTCAGTGCTGGAGCTCATAGAGAATGTGTTGAAGTAGCCCCCAGGAGTCGCGAGAGCTGTCACGGCGGGGCTTGCTGGTGTCGACAGCGGGTAGTGCGAGATCCCGGACCTCTTGAAACTTCTGGTGGTAGGCCGCCACATCATCCGGATCGCCGAGGTGAACCGCCCGCTTCGGACCATCCAGAATGATGGTCGAGAGGTCCGTGCACCCAGGGTTGCAGATCAGGAACGCGCCAGCGTATGGCGCGCTCCCTGGAGAGTCGAACGGCAAGATCTCGATCGTGACGTTGGGCAGTTCTGCCATGTCCACGAGGTGATGGAGCTGGTCACGCATCACAGACTTGCCGGCGAACTGCATTCGCAGTGCCGCCTCATGGATGACATACCGAAACTGCCGCTGCTTGTTGTCGGTCATGATGCGTTGGCGTCGCAGGCGAAACTCAATGGCTGTGGCTGTATCCCAACGGCCGTCCTTGTACGCGTCTTTGTAGATGGCCTCAACGTAGCCAGGGACCTGGAGTGCACCTGGAATGTACAGCGCATCAAAGGCGGCGAGGGACTCCGCTCGGTCCTCCGCTTCGGCCAGGTCCAAGGCCAACATCGGGACTTTGCCCTCGTACTCGCTCCACCAGCCCTTGCCGGTGCTCTGACCCATCTCGGCCAAGCCCTTGCGGTAGGCCGAGTCGGTGCAGCCATAGGCGTCAAGCCAGGTCTCAAGGCGTTCGGGGTTCAGGGTGATCCGGCCGGCTTCGGTGTGGCTCACTGCTGGACCCTTCATGCCCACCAGTGCACCGGCCTCAGGTGCCGACAACTTGGCGTCCATGCGCAGGCGCTGCAACTCCTCGCCAAATCGACGCTGGCGCTGGCTGATTGGCCCCTTGTATCCCACGATCGCCCCTTCTCTGTTGGCGCAGTCTCGCGCACAACTCATGCGAGATGCCACTAACGAGTGAGTCTCCTCGAATGGCTTGCAACCTTGCCAGCAGAAACCCTACTCTCAGTGTCGCACCGATCACATCGCGGAGTGTCCGCTTTGTCGATTCCTCCTCCCTCTCCTGGGGGCTCTCATGCGTGCCTGCAACCCTCCTGACTGGTCCCCGGCCCGTGCCGAGCTCTCCGAGCTCCTCACCTCCGCCGGGTGGCGACCCTCCGTCATCTCCGACGCCGAACTCGCCCTCCACGAAGTCTTCTTCAACGCGTGGCGGCACGGGGGCAGCCCTGCGCCCCTGGTCGTCGTCGCCCTCGCTGACCGCCGACTCCGGGTCTCGGTCGCGGACAACAGCCCCGTCCTCCCCGACCCCCACCTCCCCGCCGACCTGCTCGCCGTCTCCGGCCGGGGCCTCCACCTCGTCCGCGCTCTCACCCACCGCTTCGGTGCCGAACCGCGCAAGGACGGCAAGGTCGTCTGGTTCGAGCTCTTCAAGGAGGCCACGGCGTGAAGCTCCAGCCGCTGAAGCCCTCCGACCAGCGGATCCGCTCCTGCTCCGAGCAGGACATCCTCGCCCTCCTCGGTGAAGTCCACGAGCGTGGCCGGAAGTTCGGTCTCTGCTTCCCCGACGCCCACACGGACACCCACGACGGCCAGGTCGTCGTCCGGTTCGGCCTGGCTCCGGCCTCCACTCTCCTGAACCTCCTCTCCCTCCTCCTCGACGCCGACCGCGAGCGTCCGTGCGGCTCCTGACCGCCGCGTTCAACCTTGCAAACCCGACGATGGGGAGCCCCCGATGAACACGCTCGACCCGGCCGCCGATCCCGAGGTCGCCAACGCCCTCGCCGCCGCCAACTACGCCGTGGCCACGGCCTTCAACACCACCTTCGGTGTCACCGTCGCCCCGCCCGTCCCCGACGACTTCGACTGGCCGGAGCTCGAAGAATTCGTCCACGACCTCGGCTTCGCCGCCGACGACTCCGACACCGCCCTCAACCTCTACCGGCTGCTCGTCGTCGTCCAGCGCATCGCCTACTGCGAGGCCGCCGGCCGCAACTCGCCCTGGCAGGACACCCGCCTCAACCCCCGGTGAGCTGTGCGGCGGCCACAGCCCTCGTGCGGGGGCGGTGAGCAGGAAGTCGGCCCGGCCGACTTCCCACTCCACCCCCTCCGGAAAATCCGCAAGACAAGCAGCCACGGCCTTCGGTACGACAGGCCGGTGAGACTACGAACGAAGATCCACCGGGTTCGCCTCGGCCGGGACGAGCACCGGGTGATCACCGTGGTGCGGCAGGCCGCGGGCGCCTTCCTCCACACGAGCCCGGGTGCCTTGTCCATGGACCTGCACCTCGACCGCCAGGGCGCCGAGGACCTCGCCACCGTCTGGGCCCTGGCCGCCCGCTCCCGGCGCTCACTGATCCACCTGCCGTTGCGCGCCAACACCGGCCCGGTCGGCCTGCCCGACGTCCCGCCCGAAGACCGGCTGGACCTCCTGCTCGTCCACCACAGCCTCGGCTTCCCGCCCTCCCGTTGGAAGGAGGTCCGAGCCCGCCTGGGCGCCGGCACGCCGCACACCGTCGACCTCCCCGTCACCGACTTCCCGCCCGAGGACGCGGAGCCTTCCTACGCCGACTCGCGGGACCGGATCCGCTTCGCCGGGGCCGCCCACACGCTCGTGGTCACCGGGAGTGCCACCGCCTTCCGCCGGACGGGTGCCTACTTCCACGGGCTCAGCCGCGAGGCCCCCGGCTGGAGCTTCGGGTGGCGGCCCGGCGTGCACTACTGCATCACCCTCACCCACGAGCACTGGGGCTCACCTCATGCGGCCAAGGGTGTGCCGTCGCGCCTGCACGTGGCGTACGCCCACCGCTGGCGCGCCGAGTGAGTGGGAAGTCGGCCCGCCCGACTTCCCACTCCGCGCCCCGCTACTCCTTCGGCGTGAGCGGAGTCAGCGGCAGCGCGACCTGGCTCTCCCAGGCCTGCTCCAGGGCGCGAGTGAACGTTTCCGCAGGCTGGGCGCCGGAGACGCCGAGCCGCCGGTCCAGGACGAAGAACGGCACGCCCGTCGCGCCCATGGCGCTCGCCGTGGTCTCGTCCTCGCGCACGGCCTCCGCGTACGCCTGCGGGTCGGCCAGGACGGCCTCCGCCGCCTCGCCGTCCAGCCCGGCCTCGACGGCCAGCTCGACCAGCCGGTCGGCCTCGAAGGCCGAGCGCTCCTCGGCGAAGTTCGCCCGGTACAGCGCGTCCAGCAGCTGCCCCTGGCGGCCGTGCTCCTTGGCGAAGTGCAGCAGGCGGTGCATGTCGAAGGAGTTCGCCGCGTCGCGCCCCTCGCGCAGGTACGGCAGGCCCTCGGCGTGCGCGTTCTCGGCGATCCGCGCCTCCGCCGCCGCGGCCTGCTCCAGGCTCAGCCCGTACTTGGCGGCGAGCAGCGGCACGACCGGACGGGCCTCGTGCGGCGCCCGCGGGTCCAGTTCGAAGGAGCGGTGGACGACCTCCACCTCCTCGCGGTGCGGGAAGGCAGCCAGCGCCTGCTCGAACCGGGCCTTGCCCACGTAGCACCACGGGCAGTTGATGTCGCTCCAGATCTCCACGCGCACGGCGCCGCACTCCTTCCAGCCTCGCGCGGACCTCCCGCGCCGACGTCCGTCGGAACGCCCTCGTCCGGATGGATATTTCTCTCACTGAAACATCCGGGCCGACCGGTCGGCGGCCTTCCGCCTCAGTGCCGCGCCTCCGCCTCGCGCAGGGCAGACACCGTGGGGACGGCGGCGACGGCCTCGGCGTAGCGGCCGTGCCTGCTCAGGATCTCGGCAACCACCTGGTAGGCCCAGCGCTCGGTGGACGACCGGAGCAGGCTGACGGCCTCGTCCGTCCGGCCGTCCCGCTCCAGCAGCCAGGCCAGCGTGGTGTCCCACTGGCCGGGCTCCCGCTCGCTCAGGGCCCGCGCCTCCGCGATGCTCTCGGCGTGGCGCCCGGCCTTCGCGAGCAGGCGCAGCCGGGTGTAGCGCAGGACGTCGGAATGCGCGTCGACGTACGCGGCGCCGAGGCCGTCCACGAGCTCCAGCGCCCGCTCCGGGCGGCCCGCCTTGATCAGCAGTTCGATCGCCTCGTGGAGGAGGTTCCCATCGGTGTGCTCGTACGTGGGCCGTCCGACCTCGACGGCCTCGTCGAGGCGTCCCCGGCGGGCCAGGAATGCCATGAGGTGCTGACGGCCGTACCGGTCGCCCGCTTCGAGGGCCTCGCGCAGGACGGCCTCGGCCTCCTGGACCCGTCCCTGCTCCTCCAGCACCTCCGCGTACCGGCGCCTGGCGTGCGCCGCGTGCTCGCCGGCGGCCAGCTCACGCAGCTGCTCGGTCCGGCCCTGGTCGGCGAGGAGGTCCACGTACCGCCAGGCGATGCTCGGGACGGCGGACACCACCGGGCCCAGCAGCCGGATCGCCTCGTCCGCCCGGCCCATGCGCTCCAGGACCCGGCTGTACAGCGCCAGCGCCGACGACGGCTGGTGCCGGCACTCGCGCCGGCCCCCGGCCGCGGAGCACCGGCAGTCCGCCGTGCCGTCCATGGCCCGCTCGGCGCACGGGGCGAGCAGCTCCAGGACGCGGGCGTCACGGTGCTCCCCCCTGGTCAGCTGGACCAGTGACTCCAGGATCCAGGGCTCCCCGAGGTGGGGCGTGAGCACCTCGATGGCCTCGTCCACCCGCCCGGCCTCCACCAGCGCTTCGGCGAACCACCGGCAGTCGTGCGCCGACTCCAGGCCGGCGGCGTCCGGGCGCACCAGCGCCAGCCCCTCCTCGACCCGGCCCTGCCAGACCATGATCGTGGCGGATTCCCGGACGGCGAACGGCCAGCCGACCGCGACGAACGGCTCCAGGACCGTCAGGGCCCGCTCGAACTCCCCCGCCGCGCACAGCTCACCGACCGCCACCTCGGCGCAGAACCACTCACCGCGGTCCCGGGCGGTCTCGATCAGCAGCTCCAACTGCCCGTGCTGGGCCAGGTATTCCGCCATGCCGGCTTCTATGCCGCCGTCGAACTGCCGCTGCCACACGAGGTCGTCGAGGTTCACGGGGGCAGGCTATGCGACGACGGCCGCGTCCCGCCCGGAGATAATCGGCGGATGTGCGACACCTTCGTTGACCTGGGATTCATCACCGCGCCGTCCGGGGTGGTGGTGCTCGGCATGGCCACGTGGATCCCCGAATGGGCTCAGGTCGGCGAGCCGCTGTCGGTGCGGGCCGGGGCGGCCGCGAAGGCGGGTGGCGGGCACTTGCGGGAGTGGGAGTACGAGGCGTTCGCCGTTTCGGCCGCCGCCGACCGGCCGCTGGCGGTGCGGGCCACCGCCGAGCCCTCGGTGTTCGACGAGGAGCCGACGGTCGCGACGCTGGAGGTCGAGCTCGGCCTGCCCTGGCCCGACGGGGTGGACGGCCCGGTGCTGCTCGGGGACCTGCCGGTGGACCGGGGCGGCATGGTGGTCGGCGACGCCGTGGGGCTGGACGCGTGGACGGGGCCGGAGGACGAGCCGGCCGACGGGCTCGCCGACCTCTGCTACTGGGGCCGGTACGAGGACGACGCCCGCGCGCGGTTCGGCGGTGAGCGGATCCCGCAGCCCGGCGGCGTCCAAGGGCCGTACGGCCGGCTGGACCTCCCGGTGGCGGAGGCGGCCGCGCTGGAGGCGGAGATCGCCGCCTGGCGGGGCGGCCTGCACGGCAAGGGCGTGGCCACCATGGTGGAGCCGCACGTCGACTACTTCCGCTTCCGGCGGGCCGGCCTGCACCACCCGCTGAAGGCGGGCGTGATCGAGGTCGGCGGCTGCCGGGTGCTCGGGATCGACTGGTGCCAGGGCGACCACTCGCTCCGGCACCACGGCGGGCGGGACTGGGGCCAGGCCTTCCCGGTCACCCTCGAAGCCGACGGGGCGGGCGGGACGGTGCTGCGCTGGACCATCCCGCCCTACGACGAGGGCGAGGAGGACTGACGGGGAGCGCCCGGCGGGCCCGCTACAGGCACATCCAGCAGTACAGCCGCTCGCCCGCCGCCCGCGCCCGGCGGGCGAGGGCGATCAACTCCTCGGCCAGCGGCAGCAGATCGGCCGGGTCGGCGCCGTCCCACTCCTCGGCCTCGGCCCACTGCCCGACGACCTCCGGTATCCGCTCGTCGGGCACTCCGGCGAGCGCGTCCCGGGCGGCGTCGCCCAGTTCGGTGACCCACGGGCCGGTCGCCCACGGGTCGTCCTCGTCCTCGGGGCCGGCCGGGCCGGGCTCCGGCGTGGTCGGCCAGACCGCCGTCTCCGCCACCAGACCGACGCGCCACGGCTCCCCGAGGGCCGCCGCGAGCAACTGCCCGAGCATGACGTCCGGGTCGACGCCCTTGGCCTCCACTCCGTCGAAGGAGCCGTCCGTGCCGAGCGGCGGCAGCCCGCCCTCGGTGGGCTCCAACGCCCGGACGACCGTTGCCGCGTCGGCCGCCCGGAAGTAGTCGGTCAGCACGCCCATCGCCGCCCCCTCGTTCACGTTCGCTGTCGATCGCCAGTGAAGCAGCCGGCACTGACAGGGAGTGGGAAGTCGGACCGGCCGACCTCCCACTCCGCTTCGTCACCGGGCCGGTCAGCAGGAGATGTTGCCGCCGCCGACGTCGGTGCCCAGGACGCCGACGAACTGCTTGTAGAGGTTGATCCGGTCGTTGCGCTGGTCCGGGTTCTTGCCGTCGCATTCCAGCGCGCCGTTGATGCTGCGGATCGTCTCGCCGAAGCCCTTGCCGTTGACGATGGCGTCGTGCGGGGTCATCCGCCCGGCGCCGCTCTGGGTGTCCCAGAACCAGAGAGCGGTCTTCCAGGAGGTCGCCGGGTTCTTCTCGACCTGGTACGGGTCGTGCAGCAGGTCGATGCCCAGGGCGTCGCCGGCCGCCTTGTAGTTGAAGTTCCAGCTCAGCTGGAGCGGGCCGCGCCCGTAGTACGCGGACTGCCCGGCCGGACAGCCGTACGACTGCGAAGTGTCGCAGTAGTGCGAGTAGTTGGCGGTGTTCTGCTCGACGACGTACCGCAGGCCGCCGGTCTCGTGGCTGACGTTGGCGAGGAAGGCGGCGGCCTCGCGCTTGCGGGTCGCGGTGTCACCGGTGGTGGTGAACTTCGGGTAGGCGCCGAGGGCGTCGGTGAGGCCCTTGTAGGTGTAGAAGGCGGCCCGGCTCGGGAACATCTGGTTGAACTGGGACTCGCTGACCACGAAGGAGCCGGCGGCGGAGGCCGGGGCGGTCTGGCCGGCGACGGCGAGGGTGCTCAGGACGGCGGCGGAGGCGGCCAGCGACAGGGTGCGCGAGAGCTTCATCGATCTCCTCGATTCCGGTGGCGTGAGCGGCACTTCGCTCGCGAAGGGCCTCGGCCATCGTGGTGGCTGGAAGACGCCCCCTGAAGCCCTGGAAGGTCCAAACCACCCGTACGGGTCGTATCCGATCCAAGGTGTGGACGACGGTCGCCGCCCGGGTGATCACCGGGCTGTCGGTCGCACCGGATAGCCTCCTCCGGAGCGGGACGGAACAGGGCGAGGCCACCGGGGAGCAGGGGCGGATGAGCGGTCACACCGACGAGGGCGACGAGCGCCTGGCGGCCGAGGGCGAGGTCGCGGTGGCCCGGCTGGCGATCGACTCCGGCGATCTGACACACGCCGCCGAACACCTCTGCGACGCGATCCTCGCCGACCCCCAGTTGCCCGAACTGCACGAGGCACTGGCCGAGTTGTGCGCGGCGGCGGGCGGCCCGGCGGCGGCCCGGGAGCTGTTCCCGCTGGACGGCCAGGTGTACCTCGGCACGGCGGTCTGCCGGGCTCACGTGGAGGCCGCGGCCGGGGACTGGGACACCGCCGTCGGCCTGCTCGCCTCCGCCATCCGGTACGAGCCGGCCCGCCCCTGGGCGCACACCGCCTGGCTCGCCCGCGAGGACCTGCCCGGCCTGGTCGACCCGGACGCCGTGGCCCAGGCGGTGGCCCGGGCGACCGGCACGCTGCCCGACCCGCTCCCGGCCGAACCGGCGGACGCCGTACGGCCGTTCCACGACTTCGTGCTCGCCGTGCTGGCCCACCACGGCGACCACGTGCCGCTGCTCGCGATGGCCTCCGGCCTGACTCGCCGGCTCGGCGACACCGCCCGCGCCGTCGAACTCGCCGAGCGGGCCCACCGATCGGCGCCCGGCTACCTGTCCGCCGTGATGCTCGGCAACGCCCTGCGCTCGGCCGGCCGGCCGGAGCGGGCACTCGCCGTCTGGGAGGCCGAACTGGAGCGGGCGGCACCGGGCGTCGAAGACAACAGCAGCTACCTCGCCGTCGACGTCGCCGAACTGTACGGCGCCCTCGGCCGCCCCGCCGAGGGCCTGCCCTGGCTGGACCGGGTGCTCGCCGCCGAGCCCGACCACCCCAAGGCCGGCCCGGCCCGGTACGGGCTGCGCCACGCCCTCGACGGCGACCCGGCCCACCTGCTCGGCCTGGCGGACCACCACCGCGCCCACCCCGAGCACGAGTACGCCCAGGAGCTGCTGGAGCGGCTGAGCCACCGGGAGCCCTGGCTGGGCCTGGTCTCCGGCGCCACCGAGGCCACCGTCAACGTGCTGCACCAGGTGCTCGCCGCCCCCGACACCGACCGCGACACCGAGATCGACTGCACCACCTCCACCATGGAGCCGCCCAGCTCGGTGCTGGCCGTCCGGCTCGCGCTGCCGCGCTCCACCGTCGGCTACCAGGCCGTCGGCGAACCGGACCCCCGGCTGCCGCTGATCGAGCCCACCACCCGGATCTGGACCTGGGACGGCACCGACGCCCGCCCGGCCGTCGCCCCGCCCGCGCCACGGAGCGCCGAACTGGTCCGCGCCACCGCCGAGATCTTCTGGCCGACCGTTCCCGCCGCCTACGACCACGCCGTCCGGCTGGCCGGGCTGCCGCTGGACGACCTGCTCGGCGTCCTCGTCCACCCGCCGGCGCCGCGCGAGGACGAACTCGGCCGCGCGCTGCTCGCCCACCAGCCCGAACTCTGGGTGCGCGCCGTCCAGGTCTTCGCCTGCCTCGGCATCGCCCACCACCGCACCGACCAGCCCTGGGAGGACTCCGAGCGGCGCCGGGTGCTGCGCGACCTGCTGCTCGGGCCGGAGGACTGGGTGGTCGAGGCGGCCGCCTTCGCGCTGGTCGCGATCGGCTGGACCGAGCCGCGGACCCGGACGGACGTCGCCGGCCTGCTCCGGCAGCGGCTGCACCACGGGGCCCGGGCCCGTCGCACCCGGGCGGTGACGATCCTCCGCTCGCTGTCCGCGCTGGTGCTCGTCGCGCCCTGGATGGCCGAGGAGGACCGGGCGCTGGCCCGGCACCTGACGGCCCGGGAGGACGCGGCCGACACGGGGGCGGCAGAGGCGGAGGCGGAGAGCGGGCCGGAGCCGGCACAAGGGCCGGAAGCCGCGGTGAGCACGGCGGCCGAGCCCCGCCCCGGGCGGTTGCGCCGCCTCTTCGGCAGGCGCTGAGGAGCGGCGAGGAACGGGCCGCCCTACACCCCCGGCAGCGGCTCCTGGTCGACGTCGAACCGGGCGACCCGCTCCGCCGGGTCCCGGCACTCCGGCCCCAGCCGCAGCATCCGCGACTCCGGGTCGTGCAGCGGCCGGTGGCAGCGGCGGCAGGTCACCCGCGCGCGGAGGGTCTGCGCGGACTCCGTGCCGGGGAGGGGCTCGGGGCCGGAGGGGCTGGTCGGACTGCTCATGGGGAGACGGTAGCCGTCCGTACCGCCAAGGCCTCCGCCGGTGCGTGAAACGATGACCCCATGGCCACCGACCGCAGCAGCGCAGGAGACCCGGCACGCACCCTCGCCCTGCTCTGGGGCCTCACCGCCGAGGAGAAGCCCGGCCGGCGCGGGCCCCGGCAGGCGCGGTCGACCGGTGAGATCGCCGCCGCCGCGATCGCCCTCGCCGACGCCGAGGGCGTGGAGGCCGTCACCATGCGCCGGGTCGCGCAGGAGCTGGGCCTCTCCCCGATGGCGCTCTACACCTACGTGCCCGGCAAGGCCGAGCTGCTCGACCTGATGCTGGACACCGTCCACGCCACGATGCCGCGCGGCGCCCCCGCCGACGAGGGCTGGCGCGCCCGGGTGACCGCCGTCGCGGACGACAACCGCGCGCTGCACCGCGCCCACCCGTGGGTCGCCGCCGTGTCCACCAGCCGTCCGCCGCTCGGGCCCGGGCTGATGGCCAAGTACGAGTACGAGCTGCGCGCCTTCGAGGGCACCGGGCTGTCCGACGTCGACCTGGACGCCGCGCTGACCCACCTGCTCGGCTTCGTCCAGACCTGCGCCCGGATGGGTGCCGACGAGCGGGCCGCCCGGCAGGACAGCGCGATGACCGACGAGCAGTGGTGGGCCGCCAACGCCGAGCTGCTGGCCCGGGTCTTCGACCCCGAGCGCTACCCGGTCGCCGCCCGGGTCGGGGCCGCCGCCGGCGAGGCGCACGGCGGCGCGTACAGCCCGGAGCACGCCTACGCCTTCGGCTTGGCCCGCGTCCTGGACGGACTCGACGCGCTCATCGGACGGCACTGACCCGACGCGCTCGTCGGACGGCCTCGGCTCACCGTCCGTCGTACTCCTCGCGCGCCGCCTCGACCTCCGGCACCCGCCGCTCCGACCAGCGCGCCAGCGCCACGACCAGCTCCGCCGCCTCCCGCCCCAGCGGGGTGAGGCTGTAGTCGACCCGCGGCGGGATCACCGGGTGGGCCTCGCGCAGGACGAAGCCGTCCCGTTCCAGCGTCTGGAGGGTCTGGGCGAGCATCTTCTCGCTGACCCCGGCGACCTTGCGGCGCAGCTCGCTGAACCGGTAGCCGCGGTCGTTCAGCGCGCCGAGCACCAGGACGCCCCAGCGGCTGGTGACGTGCTCCAGCACGCCCCGGGACGGGCACATCCGGTCGAAGACGTCGGCGGGGGGCAGTCCGGCCGTCTTCATTTCGCTTACCTTCATATCAGTACCCTACTTTGAAGTGCGTACTTACGAAAGGTTAGTGCTTTCCCTAGGGTGAGTTCCGAGGCCAGAAACCCCTAGGTCCTGTCCCTAGCGATCCCCGAGGAGCATCACCATGTACGTCGTCACCGGTGCCACCGGCCAGCTCGGCCGTCTCGTCGTCGAAGGCCTGCTGGCCGCCGTCCCCGCGAGCGAGGTGGCCGTCGCCGTCCGCTCCGCCGAGAAGGCCGCCGACCTGGCCGCGCGCGGCGTGACCGTCCGCGTGGTCGACTACGACAAGCCGGAGACCCTGGCCGGGGCCTTCGCCGAAGGGGACAAGGTGCTGCTGATCTCGGGCAGCGAGGTCGGCCACCGGATCCCGCAGCACCGGGCCGTGGTGGAGGCCGCCCGGGCCGCCGGGGTCGCGCTGCTCGCCTACACCGGCATCCTGGGCGCGGCCACCTTCCGGCTGGCCGACGAGCACAAGGCGACCGAGGAGCTGATCCTCGCCTCCGGCCTGCCCCACGTGTTCCTGCGCAACGGCTGGTACACGGAGAACTACCTCGGCGACGCGGCCGGCACGGTGGCGCGCGGCGTGGTGCTCGGCAGCGCCGGTCAGGGCCGGATCGCCACCGCCCCGCGCCGGGACTACGCGGACGCGGCGGTGGCCGTCCTGGTCGCCGAGGGCCACCAGGGCAAGGCGTACGAGCTGAGCGGTGACGTCGCCTGGAGCCTGCCCGAGCTGGCCGCGGAGCTGGCGGCGGCCTCCGGCAAGCCGGTCGAGCACCGGGACGTCACGGCGGCCGAGCACCTGGACGCGCTGGTCGGCGCGGGCCTGCCGCAGGGCTTCGCCGAGGTCCTGGTGGACGTGGACGCGGGCATCGCGCGCGGCGAGCTGGCCGGCACCCCGGGCGACCTGGCCCGGCTGATCGGCCGCCCGACCGTGCCGCTGGCCGAGTCCGTCCGCGCGGCGCTGGGCGCCTGAGCACGGCCCCGAGTGCGGCCCGGTCGGCGGACGCGTCCCGGCGCCCAGGCAATGTCATGACCAAAATGCGAAAACGGAGATGACAGTCACCCCTCCCGCCCGCTACCGTCGCCTCGACACACGCGCGCGGGAGGACAGTCGGCCATGGCGGGAACAGAACAGCGGGACAACGGCCGGGGCCTCTGGTACGGAGTCGCCGCGTACGGCATGTGGGGCCTGTTCCCGCTGTTCTGGCCGCTGCTGGAGCCGGGTGCCGCCGACGACATCCTGGCCAACCGGATGGTCTGGTCCCTGGTCGCGGTCGTCCTGCTGCTGATCGCCCAGCGGCACTGGGGCTGGATACGCCCGCTGCTGCGCCAGCCCCGCCGGCTCGCCATGCTGGCCGGCGCCGCCACTGTGATCTCGGTCAACTGGGGCGTCTACATCTGGGCCGTCAACGCCGGGCACGTGGTCGAGACCAGCCTCGGCTACTTCATCAACCCCCTGGTGACCATCGCCTTCGGCGTCCTGGTCCTCAAGGAGCGGCTGCGCGGCGTCCAGTGGACGGCGGTGGGCATCGGCGCCGCCGCCGTCGTGGTGCTGACCGTCGCCTACGGGCAGCTGCCCTGGATCGCGCTCACCCTGGCGCTCTCCTTCGCCACCTACGGCCTGCTGAAGAAGCGGGTCGGGCTGAGCGGGCTGGAGAGCCTGGCGGCCGAGAGCGCCTTCATGTTCCCCTTCGCCCTCGGCTACCTGGTCTACCTGGAGGTCTCCGGGCGCGGCACCTTCGGGCACACGGTGGCCGGCTCGTACGGCTGGGGGCACTCCGGGCTGCTGATGCTCAGCGGGGTGATCACCGCGATCCCGCTGCTGTTCTTCGGCGCCTCCGCGATCCGGGTGCCGCTGACCGTGCTCGGGCTGCTCCAGTACCTGGCGCCGGTGTTCCAGTTCCTGATCGGCGTCACGGTGTTCCACGAGTCGATGCCGCCCGCCCGCTGGGCCGGTTTCGGCCTGGTCTGGGCCGCGCTCGCGCTGCTCACCTGGGACGCGCTGCGCCAGGTGCGGGCCGACCGCGCGGCGCGGGCCGCGGCCGTGCCGCGACCCGCACCGGTGGAGGCGGCCCCGGAGGCCGTCACACGCTGATGTCCCGGCTGGTGAAGCGGGACCAGGCCGCCGAGCCGAACACGGCGACGTAGGCGGCCTGGAGACCGAGGTCCTTCAGCACCCCGTCCCAGTACATCGGTGCCCGCAGCAGGTCCGCGAAGTTCAGCCAGTAGTGGGAGAACAGGAACGGCCTGATCGCGTCCAGCTGCGGGAAGGCGTCCAGGATCTGGACGGTGACCACCAGCCCGACGGTGGCGGCCATCGCCGCGATGCCGCTGCCGGTGAGGGTGGAGACGAACAGCCCGATCGCCACCAGCCCGGCCAGCGAGGCCGCGACCACCAGCGCCACCAGCAGGGCGCGCAGCAGCGCGTCACCGAGGCCGACGGTGTCCCCGGAGAGCAGCGTGACCTCGCCGAGCGGGAAGAGCGCGGCGCCAGCGGCCAGGGCCGTCACCGCGACCGCCGCCGTCGCGGCCAGGCAGAACACCAGCCCGGCGGTGAACTTGGCGACCAGCAACCTGGTCCGCCCGGCCGGGGCGACCAGCAGGTAGCGCAGCGTCCCGGCGGCGGCCTCGCCCGCCACCGCGTCCCCGGCGACCACACCGACCGTCATCGGGAGGAAGACCGGCAGGGCGACCGCGAGCGCGGTGAAGACCAGGAACAGCCCGTTCTGGGTGGTCTGCGCGATGAAGCTCGGACCGCCGCCCTCGTGCGGGCTGTCCGTATTGAGCTTGACCACCACCCCGATCAGGATCGGCAGCACCGCCAGGATGGCCAGCAGCACCTTGGTGCGCATCCGGCGGAAGGTCAGGTGCAGCTCGCTGCGGAACAGCGCCAGGAACCCGGCCGCCGTCTGCGGCCGCCGACCGGTGCCGACCGGCGGCGCGCCGGCCCGCGACGGCGCCTCAGCCCGTGACAGCGCCTCAGCCCGCGACATCGAAGCCCTCCCCGGTCAGCGCCACGAAGGCGTCCTCCAACGTGCCCCGCTCCAGCCCGAAGCCGTGCACCCGCACCCCGGCCCCGACCAGTGCCGCGCACAGCCTGGGCAGCGCCTGCTCGTCGAGGACGCCCGGCTCGCCGTCCACCCGGCCCTCGCCGGGCACCAGGGCGGTGATCCCGTGCTCCGCGAGCACCTCGGCGGCCCGCGCCACGTCCGGGGTGCGGACCACCAGCCGGCCCTGCGCCCGGGAGGCCAGCTCGGCCACGGTGCCCTGCACCACCAGCCGGCCCCGGGACATCACCGCGGCGTGGGTGCAGACCTGTTCGATCTCGTCCAGCAGGTGCGAGGAGAGGAACACCGTGGTGCCCTCCGCCGCGACCTCCCGGACCAGCGCCCGGATCTCCCGCATGCCCTGCGGGTCCAGCCCGTTGGTCGGCTCGTCCAGCACCAGCAGCTCGCGCGGCTGGAGCAGTGCGGAGGCCAGGCCCAGGCGCTGCTTCATGCCCAGCGAGTACGCGCGGGCCTTCTTGCCGGCCGCCGCGCTCAGGCCGACCCGCTCCAGCGCCGCCTCCACCCGCTGCCGGCGGGTGCGCGGGTCGGCGGTCGGGTCGGCGGCGTCGAAGCGCACCAGGTTGTCCCGCCCGGAGAGGAAGCCGTACAGCGCCGGGCCCTCGATCAGCGCGCCCACCCGGGGCAGCACGGTGGCGACGGACCGCGGCATCGGCTCGCCGAGCACGGTGGCCACGCCCGAGGTGGGGGCGATCAGGCCCATCAGCATCCGGATGGTGGTGGTCTTGCCGGAGCCGTTGGGGCCCAGGAAGCCGAAGACGGAGCCGCGCGGCACGGCCAGGTCCAGGGCGTCCACGGCGAGCTGGCCGCCGCGGAAGCGCTTGGTCAGACCGCGGGTCCGGATGACGTCGTCGGCGGGGGAGTCGAGCGGGGAGCGGTCGGGGGAGTCGAGCGGGGAGGGGTCGGGGGAAGCGGTGGGAACGGGCACGGGGGCCGGGCGCGACTCGGCGCCCGGACCCCCGGCCGACTCCGTAACGTCCCCCGTTACGGGAGCCTTGGTCATCCGTCAGTTCACCCCGGCGGCGTGCTGGAGGACCGGCAGGGTCACCGCGCCGGCGAAGACCCGGCCGTCGTCGGTGAGCAGGACGTTGAGCACCTTGGTGCCCATCAGGGTGCCGCCGTCGACCGGCTTGCCGAGCGACTTCACCAGCGCCTGCGGGTTCACCGACCGTGCCGCGTCGCCCCCGCGGCCGTGCTTGCCGCCCTTGCCGTCGTTCGCGGGCGGCGCGTCGACCGTGCTGGGCAGCCGGGTGCTGACGACCGCCGTCCAACCCTCGCCGATCACGTTCACGTCCGGCCGGCCCTCGGTGCCCGGGTGCGCCTTGGCCTCGCCCGGCGCGCCCTCGGCCCGGTCCGCCTTCTGGTCCGTCACCTTGGCGCCCTTGGGGGCGGTGAACTCGAAGGTCTTGGCGTCCGGCTTGGCGAACGAGACCTGGGTGAAGCGGACGTTCAGCACGGTGCTGCCGTCCACGGACGTCACCGTCACCGCCAGCGGCACCCCGTTGTCGGCGTCCACCGCGATCCGGATCTCGGACAGGGTCGAGCCGGACTGGGTGGGCTTCACACTCAGCTGGTAGGCGTTCTGCCCGGCCACCTCGGCCGTCCCGGCGACCGTCACCGAGGTGGTGCCGGCGCCCGCGGCCAGGAACTGCCTGGCCGCCTCCTGGGGGGTGGTCGGCAGCTCGGACAGCGGCGCCTTGGCGTGCTGCTGCCCCTCGGCGGCCCGCCCGGTCGTGTGCACCGCGCTGTTGGACGAGCTGTCCCAGGCCCAGGTCTGGTCACCGTTGTGGACCAGGGTGTAGCCGGCCATGTTCTCCAGCACGTCCACCCGCTGGCGGTCCGGACCGTCCACCGCGACCCGCAGCGTCTGGTCCCCGCCGAGCAGGCCGAGCAGCTTGCCCTGCGGGTCCGCGGCGGAGCCCTTGCCGTCGCCGCCGTGCCCGCCGGCCGCCCCGCCGAGGCCGCCGGCCCCGCCCAGCAGCTGGGCGGGCACGCCGAGGTCGGTGGAGATCGTGACCGTCCCGGACAGGGCCTGCGTCTCCGAGCCGAGCACCTTGGCGACCAGCTGCTCCGCGGTCACCGTCGGCAGGTCGGGCGCGCCGTTCGCGGCCAGCGCCGGTACCAGGCCCACCCCCGCGGCGATCACCGCGGCCACCGCCACCGGCACCGCGGCGCGCACCAGGACGCGCCGTCGGGAGCGGTACGGCACGCCGCCGTCCAGATCGTCCCCCGCCGCCTTCTCGTCGGTCATGGCGTCCTCAACTCCTCTGGGTACCTGTGTGATTGGCCTTGCCCTTCCATTAGAGGCCGCCGCGCCGCCGCCGTCATCGCCCTGTGGGGCCAGATCGGGGTGGCCTTCATGCCTACCCCGACCCTGAGGCGGCATCAGGGTTGCGTCCCTCCGGAGTACCACCTCTGGCATAAGGTCACGCCATGGACGGAACCGCCGTTGACGCCAGCACCCCGCCGACCGCGAACGCGATGCGCCGCGCCCTGCGCCGCGCCCGGGACGGCGTCGCCCTCGACCCGACCGAGGCCACCGTGCTGCTCCAAGCCAGAGGCGACGACCTGCTCGACCTGTGTACCAGCGCCGCCCGGGTCCGGGACGCGGGCCTCGAAGCGGCCGGCCGCCCCGGGGTCATCACCTACTCCAAGAGCGTCTTCATCCCGCTCACCCGGCTCTGCCGCGACAAGTGCCACTACTGCACCTTCGCCACCGTCCCCGGCAAGCTGCGCCGGGACGGCCACGGGATGTTCATGTCCCCGGACGAGGTGCTGGACGTGGCCCGCCGCGGTGCCGAACTCGGCTGCAAGGAAGCCCTGATCACCCTCGGAGACAAGCCCGAGGACCGCTGGCCCGAGGCCCGCGAGTGGCTGGACGCGCACGGCTACGACGACACCGTCGCCTACGTGCGCGCCATGTCGATCCGCATCCTGGAGGAGACCGGCCTGCTGCCGCACCTCAACCCCGGGGTCCTGAGCTGGACGGACTTCCAGCGGCTCAAGCCGGTCTCCGCCTCGATGGGCATGATGCTGGAGACCACCGCCACCCGGCTGTGGAGCGAGCCCGGCGGCCCGCACCACGGCTCCCCGGACAAGGAGCCGGCCGTCCGGCTGCGGGTGCTGGAGGACGCCGGGCGCAGCTCGGTGCCGTTCACCAGCGGTCTGCTGATCGGCATCGGCGAGACGTACCAGGAGCGCGCCGAGTCGCTGTTCGCGCTGCGCAAGGTCTCCCGGGCCTACCACGGCGTCCAGGAGCTGATCCTGCAGAACTTCCGCGCCAAGCCGGACACCGCGATGCGCGGCATGCCGGACGCCGAACTGGACGAACTGGTCGCCACGGTGGCCGTCGCCCGGCACCTGATGGGCCCGGCCGCCTGCCTCCAGGCGCCGCCGAACCTGGTGGACGGGGAGTACGAGCGGCTGATCGCGGCCGGCATCGACGACTGGGGCGGCGTCTCCCCGCTCACCCCCGACCACGTCAATCCCGAGCGCCCCTGGCCGCAGATCGACCGCCTGGCCGAGCGCTCCGCCGCGGCCGGCTTCGAGCTGCGCGAGCGCCTCGCCGTCTACCCCGAGTACGTGCTGCGCGGCGAGCCCTGGCTGGACCCGCGGGTACTGCCGCACGTGCGCGCCCTGGCCGACCCGGCCACCGGTCTGGCGAACCCGCAGGCGCCGGTCCGCGGCCTGCCCTGGCAGGAGCCCGAGGACCTGCCGGAGTCGTACGGCCGCACCGACCTGCACACCACCATCGACACCGAGGGCCGCACCGGCGACCGCCGGGCCGACTTCGAGGACGTGTACGGCGACTGGGGGGTGCTGCGCGAGCAGGTGCTCGCCCAGGGCGCCCCCGAGCGGCTGGCCGGGGACCTGCGGGAGGCCCTCGCGGTGGCGGCCGACGACCCGGTGAAGCTGACCGACGACCAGGCGCTGGCCCTGTTCCACGCGGACGGCCCGGCCCTGGACGCGCTGTGCCGGATCGCCGACGAGGTGCGCCGGGACGCCGTCGGCGACGAGGTCACCTACTGCGTCACCCGGAACATCAACTTCACCAACGTCTGCTACACCGGCTGCCGCTTCTGCGCCTTCGCCCAGCGCCGCACCGACGCGGACGCCTACACCCTCTCCCTGGAGCAGGTCGCCGACCGGGCCGCCCAGGCCTGGGAGGTGGGCGCCACCGAGGTCTGCATGCAGGGCGGCATCCACCCGGACCTGCCCGGCACCGCCTACTTCGACATCGCCCGCGCGGTGAAGGAGCGGGTGCCCGGCATCCACGTGCACGCCTTCTCGCCGATGGAGGTGGTCAACGGCGCGACCCGCACCGGGCTGTCGATCCGGGACTGGCTGCGGCGGGCCAAGGAGTCGGGCCTGGACAGCATCCCGGGCACCGCCGCCGAGATCCTGGACGACGAGGTCCGCTGGGTGCTCACCAAGGGCAAGCTGCCGGCCGCGACCTGGGTCGAGGTGGTCACCACCGCGCACGAGCTGGGCCTGCGCTCCTCGTCCACGATGATGTACGGGCACGTGGACACCCCGGCGCACTGGCTGGGCCACCTGCGGCTGCTCGCGCAGATCCAGCAACGCACCGGCGGCTTCACCGAGTTCGTCACCCTGCCGTTCGTCCACACCAACGCCCCGGTCTACCTGGCCGGCATCGCCCGGCCCGGCCCGACCGCCCGGGACAACCGCGCGGTGGTCGCGATGGCCCGGCTGCTGCTGCACCCGCACATCCCCAACATCCAGACCAGCTGGGTCAAGCTGGGCGCCGAGGGCGCGGCCGAGATGCTCCGCTCGGGCGCCAACGACCTGGGCGGCACGCTGATGGAGGAGACCATCTCGCGGATGGCCGGTTCGGCGTACGGGAGCTACAAGTCGGTGCGCGACCTCCAGGCGATCGCCGAGGCGGCGGGCCGTCCGCACCGCCAGCGCACCACCACCTACGGCGAGGTGCCGGCCGAGCGGCGGGCCGCGGCGCTGGCCTCGGACGGGCACCTGCCGGCGCTGCTGCCGGTGCTGGACTGAGTCCGCGCCCGTCCCCGGCCGCCGCCAGGCGCGGAGGTCGGGGACGGAGGTCGGGGACGGAGGTCGGGGAACGGGGGTTGGGGCGCGGGGGCCGGGAGGCGGCGGTCGGGAACGGCGGTCGGGAGGCGGCAGGACGGGCCGCCGGACTCCGGGGACGGGGCCGCTTCGATCGCCCCTTCGATTAGGGTGCGAGGGCGCGCGGCACGGCCCGGCAACGCGCGGACCCCCACACCCGAGGAAAGGCGCCCCGTCGTGTTGCCACTGTGGTCACGCGCCCAGCAGCAGGACTACCGCAGCCGGGTGCGGGGCTGTCTGCTCGGCGGCGCGATCGGCGACGCGCTCGGCGCGGGCGTCGAGTTCGAGTCGCTGGAGAAGATCCGGGCCCAGCACGGCCCGCGGGGCGTCACCGGCTACGTCCCGGCGTACGGGCGCGCCGGCGCCGTCACCGACGACACCCAGCTCAGCCTCTTCACGGTCGACGGACTGATCCGGGCCCACATCCGGCGCGACACCGGCAGCTGGCACCCGCCCACCGACCTGCACCTGGCCTACCTGCGCTGGGCCGCCACCCAGCGCGACTGGGGGCCGGACGAGCGCCGCCCGGACCTCGGCTGGCTCGGCCGCGAGGAGTGGCTGTACGCCCGGCGGGCCCCCGGCCCGGGCTGCCTGTCCGGCCTCACCGGGGCCGACGCCGAGCGGCTCGGCACCCTGGAGCTGCCCAAGAACCCGCACTCCAAGGGCTGCGGCACGGTGGTGCGGGCGGCCCCCATCGGGCTGCTCACCACCTGGGAGCCGGGCCTGGTGTTCCAGCTCGCGGTGGAGTGCTCGGTGCTCACCCACGGGCACCCCACCGGCTACCTCGCGGCGGGCGCGTTCGCGGTGATCGTCCAGTCCGTCGCCCGCGGCGGCACCCTGGAGGAGGGCGTGCACCTGGCGCTCGCGCTGCTCTCCGAGCGGCGGGCGCACGAGGAGACCACCGCCGCGCTGCGGGCCGCCCTGGACGCGGTGCGGGCCGGCGAGCCGTCCGCCGACCGGGTCGAGGCGCTGGGGGAGGGCTGGGTCGCCGAGGAGGCGCTGGCGATCGCGGTCTACTGCGCGCTGGTCGCGCACGACGTGCGCTCGGGTCTGCTGCTCGCGGTCAACCACTCCGGGGACAGCGACTCCACCGGCGCGATCTGCGGCAACCTGCTCGGGGTGCTGCACGGGGACACCGCCCTGCCGCCCGGCCTGCTGGCCGGACTCGAAGGGCGCGGGGCGATCCTCGAACTCGCCGACGACTTCGTGATGGAGCTGGTGCACGGCACCGAACTGCACGACCGGCGCACCCCGGAGGGCGCCCAGTGGGCCTCCCGCTACCCGGTGGCGGGCTGAAACCGGGGCCCTGACAAGGAAGTTGCCCGTAGCGCGGGCCGTCGCCGAGGGCGATGGGCCCGGCTACGGGCAACTCGTCCGAGTACGGAACCGGGCGGGCCGCTCAGCCCGGCAGCCGGCCGAAGCCGCCGGCGCCCGCCGCCGAGGCGAACGCCGTCCAGGCCGCGGCGGAGAAGCGCAGCTGCGGGCCCCCGGGGTCCTTGGAGTCCCGGACCGCCACCACCCCCGCGCCGGGGACGGCGATCTCCACGCAGGCGCCCTGGCCTCCGCTGTGACTGCTCTTGCGCCAACCGGTTCCGTACTCGGACGGGGTGATCATTCGTGGAATTCCTTCTCGATGTCGGCTATCAGCGACCGGCTCTCCGCGACACCGAGTGCGGCCGCTCTCAGGTAGTCGTACAGACCGGTATAGCGGCGCACGTCCGCCTCCTTCTCCAGGTAGAGATCGCTCGTCACACCTTCGAAGTAGACAACCGTGGAATCGGCTGACTCGGGGAACTCCAGCAGTGAGAATGTCCCGGTCATGCCGGGATGGGCACCGTGCGAGAACGGGATCACCTGGATGGTGATGTTCGGGCGCAGGCTGAGGTCCAGCATCTGCCGCAACTGCTGCGCCATCACCGCCTTGCTGCCGACCTCGCGGCGCAGCACCGCCTCGTCTATGACGGTCCACAGGCTGCCGAGCTGGTTCTCGCCGTGGACGCGCTCCTGGCGCTTCATCCGGACCTGCACCCGGCGCTGCACGGCGACCGCGTCGGTGTCCGGCTGGGTGCCCTCGACCACGGCCTGGGCGTAGTGCTCGGTCTGCAGCAGGCCGGGGACGAAGGAGGACTCGTACGCGCGGATCGAGGAGGCCTCGGCCTCCAGGCCGATGTAGACGCTGTACGGCGTCGGCATGTCGTTGAAGTCGTGCCACCAGCCGCGCTGGCGGGACTCCTTGGCCATCTCCATGAGGCTGGCGCGCAGCTTGTCGTCGGGCACGTTGTACACGTCGCAGAGGTCGCGCACGTCGCGCTGGCTGATGCTGCGGCGGCCGTTCTCCAGTCGGCTGATCTTCGACTGGGAGACCATCAGCCGGCCGGCCACCTCCTCGGCCGTCATGCCCAGGCCCTCGCGGAGCTTGCGCAGCTCCGAACCCAGGCGCCGGCGACGCACGGTGGGATTGACGTTGGCGGACACTTCGACCTCCGGCCGGACCTCTGGTGCTCGTTGGAACGGCAGTCCTCGGAACACTTCGGACATTGGGACCAACCCCCCTGACTCGGAGCAGCATGTCACCTGGGGCCAGGTCGGCGCCGGGGATTCACCGCAGCGCGGTAGAACAGATCATCGGAAAACCACTTCCGCGAGACAGCGAAAGTCCCCAGGTGGTAATGCGGCTCGGCTACTCGGACAGGTGCTGCGACGCGTGCCCCCGAAGCGGTCGGCGACCGGTCCGCACGTGCCCCCGGCACGTGCCGGGGGCGGGTCGCGGCCGGGGGTCCGGGAGTCCGGGGACGGCAGAGGGGCGGTCGCCGGGCGACTCGCGTCGCGGGGCGACCGCCCCTGGGTGCTGCTGGTGGTGCCTCCGGTCGGGCCGGTGGCACCGGTGGTGCGCCGGGCCGCTCAGCGCCTTCCGGCGGCGTGAGCGGGGCGGCGCGCGCCGCCGGGTGCGCGGCCGGTGGCGTCGGGCGCGGTGATGGCTGCCCGCCCGGCCGTGCGCATCGCGGCGGCCGTCACGGCCCGCCCGGTCAGCGGACGCCGACCCGGGGAGCGGAGACCCGCCCGCCCGAACCCCGGCCCGCCGTACGGGTGCCGGGACGGCCGGAAGCGGCCCCGGAACCCTGGGAAGAACGGTTCTGCTGCGTCGGCAGGCCGTTCTGGACGTCCATCACGGCGTGCGCGACCATCCCGCCCAGCGGGTCGTACCGGATCAGGTCGCGCAACCGCGACCGCGAGGACCGGCCCTCGTTGCCCGGGTACAGGTGCTTGCCCAACCCCACCGAGTGGGCGAGCGCCGCGAGCGCGGCCGTCCGCGGGTCCGGCGGAACACCGGTGCGGATCGCGGTGTCCAACCGCTGCTTGATCGCGGCGTTGGTGCAGTCGTCGGACGCCTGGTACCGGGTCGTCGGCAGCACCCCGCACACCTGGCCCGGCACGGCCGTGACCATGCCGCAGCGCTCCAGGTGCGCCAGATAGGTCTGCCGCAGCCCCAGCCGGGGCCCGCCGATCCAGTGCGCCGCGCGGACCGGACTGCCGCGTCGGCGCAGCAGTTCCAGTGCGTGGTCAAGGGTCGGGTCGCCGGTCGGCCGTGCGAGCACGACGGCGATCCGGTCTCCCTCCGGTACGATCCGTCCGGCCAGGGACAGCTCGACGAGCTGGGCCCCGGCGAGTCCGAGGTCGAGGGTCTGCGGCTGCGCCGTGGTACCCGTGGTCGGGTCCAAAGCGAGCAGCAAGAGTTCCTCGGGAACAGTTCTGCGGCTCTTGCCCATCCAAGCCTCCCCGCGTGGATGAGAGACAGGGTGACGCCTCTCACACGGGCTTGTCGAGTACGCCTCCGAATCGTGACCTTGGAGCGAAGGCGCGGAACCGGCGGTGGCGGGCCCTGCGTCTGACCGGTGAACAGACCGCGGTGCGGCCGGGCGACGACAATAAGCGCCGGTCGGGCGGGGTGTGCGCGGACGGAACGGCCGTCGGTGGCGGAGACTGTACAGGTACACGGGGCGGGGCGTCGGCTTCCCGAAATCGGGTTCGCCGGTGCCCCGCCGGGCGTTGAGGAGGCTGGGATACGTGGGCGAGTCCCCCGACAGGGTGCTGAGGGACGGCGACGAGCGGCGGCGGGACCGCGAACGCGAACGGACCGGTGCGGCGGCCGGCACCGCCGGGTCCGTCGGGTCCGCAGGGTCCGCCGAGGCCGGCTCCGGCCCGGTGGCCGATGGGGCGTCAGTCCCGGCCGCGGCCAAGGCGACCGCCGGGACCTCCTCGGACGCCCCCTCGGGAACCTCCCCGGGAGCCGCCTCGGACGACCCCGCCGAGACCTCCGGCGAGACGGCCCCGGACGCGTCCTCCGACGCTCCGGCGACGACGGCCAAGGGCGGCTCCACCGTAGAGCTCCGCGTCCGGGATGTGGACAGCGAGACGACGATGCTGCGGCTGCCGGTGGACAACCGGACCACCGCGCTGCGGCTGCCCGAGGAGCTGGTGAAGGCTGCCACCAAGGGGAGTTCCGAAGGTGGGGGCGAGGAGGAGGGGGCCTCGTCGTCGGACGACGAGGTGACGCAGGCCGTCGAGCGTCCGGTCGGCGCCGATCCGCGTCTCGCCATGCGGACGGGTGTCGCGGTGGCGGAGAAGGCGGCGGAGAAGGGCGGGGAGGAGGCCGCGGAGGACGAGGCCGAGCTGTCCGGTGAGGCCGACTCCGAGCGCCCCGTCGAGCCTGTCGAGCCCACGGTCGAGGTCCCGGTCGCGGCCGCAGCGGTCGCGGTGGTCGCGGTGGCCGCATCGGGGGAGAAGGCGGAGAAGGCCGACAAGGCCGAGAAGACGGACGGGGGCAAGAAGGCCGACACGGCGGAGAAGCCCGAGAAGCCCGAGAAGGCCGGCGACTCCGGCGACTCCGGCGATGCCGAGGACGGCCCGCAGGACACCGAGGACACCGAGGACACCGAGGACACCGAGGACGCCGGGTCCGGGGACTCTCCCGCCGGGTCCGACCTGACCCTCGCGCTGACCAAGCCCGCGCAGCCCGGTCGGCGGTCGGACCAGGCCGAGAAGCTGGAGAAGCCCGCGCCGCTGCGCGCCTCCGCCGTCCCCGCGTCCGGCACCGTCCCGGAGCCGAAGCCCAAGCCCGTCCCGGAACCCGAGCCGACCCCCGGTCCGGCGCCGCTGCCGAAGCCGGCCCCCGTACCGGGCCCCGGTCCCTCCCCGGCCCCGAAGCCGCTGCCGGAGCCCGACCCGCGCCCGGTGCCGCCGGTCCCGCCGCTGCCCAAGCCCGCGCCGCTGCCCGCCCCGGAGCCGCTGCCCTCGCCGGAGAACACCGCCGAGGCGATGGAGGTTCTGGCCACGCTCAACGCCCGCCCGGTCTCGCCGCTGCGGCGCGCCCTCAAGCGGGTGACCATCTGGACGGTCTTCCTCGCCGTGGTGCTCGGCGCGCTCGCGGTGGCCCAGCTGCTGCGCCCGCTGCCGGACCCCAAGCTGAAGATGACGGCCGCGGGCAGCTACAACTTCTCCGGTGACCAGCTCGACCTGGCCTGGCCGGCCAAGGGCCAGTCCGCCGCCGAGGTGGTCGGCGTCGGCAGCCTCGGCAGCTCGGGCCAAGAGGTGCCGGCCTCGATCGCCAGCGTCACCAAGGTGATGAACGCCTACCTGATCCTCCAGAAGTTCCCGCTGAAGAAGGGGGAGAGCGGCCCGAAGATCACCGTCGACAAGCAGGCCGCCCAGGAGTCCGGCAACGTCGACGAGTCCAAGGTGACGCTCACCGAGGGCCAGGTGCTCACCGAGTACCAGGCGCTGGAACTGCTGATGCTGCCCTCGGCCAACAACGTGGCCCGGCTGCTCGCCCGCTTCCACTCCGGCTCCGAGGCCGAGTTCGTCAAGCAGATGAACGACACCGCGGCCAAGTTCGGCATGGCCAACACCATCTACGCCGACCCGGCGGGCTTCAACCCGGACACCAAGTCCACCGCCAAGGACCAGCTGAAGCTGGCCGAGCAGGTCATGCAGGACGAGATCTTCCGGCAGATCGTCTCCACCCCGGAGACCAACTTCAACAACGTGAAGATCCCCAACACCAACAACCTGATCAACCCGAAGACCGGCGTGATCGGCGTCAAGACCGGCTCCAGCACCCCGGCCGGTGGCTGCCTGATGTGGGCCGCGTACAAGGAGATCGGCGGCGTGAAGCGGATGATCCTCGGCGTCACCCTGGGCCAGCAGGCCACCGGGCCCAAGGACGGCGAGGGCATCCTGCCGACCGTGCTGAAGGTCAGCGGCAAGCAGATCCAGGCCGCGCAGAACGGCCTGACCGGCCAGACAGTGGTGAAGAAGGGCGACGTCGTCGGCTCGGTGGACGACGGGCTCGGCCACAAGGTCGCGGTCGTCGCGACCCAGGACCTGGTGGTGGCGGGCTTCCCCGGCATCTCCGGCACGGTCACCCTGGACACGGCGAAGATCGACCACACCCTGCCGGCCGGGACCGAGGTCGGTGCGCTGCGGGTGGGCGCGGGCGAGGACAAGGCGGAGGTCCGGGTGGCCCTCCAGTCGGACCTGAACCCGCCGTCGATCCAGTCCCGGCTGCTGCGCACGCTGTGAGCCGCTGAGCCGCTGAGCCGCTGAGCCGCTGAGGCGTCGAGGCACTGAGGCACTGAGGTATCGAGGCGTCGGAGCCGAGAAGCGAAGGAGAAGGGGGGGGCGGGGGGGGCCGGGCCCCCCACCCCTACGGGTGTTTTTGGGTGACGGCCACCGGGGACACCGGGGCGGGGCGGCCCGCGCGGGGGGGGGGCGCGGG
>NZ_JBHTWX010000129.1:0-26134 GCF_042792155.1 Kitasatospora sp. NPDC056651
TTCTCCTTCTGCCAGGTTGGGGGGGGGGTGGGGGGGGGGCGGGGGTGGGCCCGGGCGGGGCGCCGGGTGCGGGCGGCCGGGCCGGCGGGTCGGCCCGGCCTCATGAGCCGGGCCGACGAGGTCAGCCGTCGGAGGCGTGCGGGACGCCGGACGGGCTGACCGAGTCGAGCGAGTCGAACGAGTCGATCGATCAGGCGTTGGTGAGGATGTAGTCCACCGCGTCGCCGACGGTCTTCAGGTTCTTGACCTCGTCGTCCGGGATCTTGACGTCGAAGCGCTCCTCGGCGGCCACGACGACCTCGACCATGGACAGCGAGTCGACGTCCAGGTCATCGGTGAAGGACTTGTCGAGCGCGACATCCTCGGTCGGGATACCGGCGATCTCGTTGACGATCTCGGCGAGACCTTCCAGGACCTCGTCCTTGGTAGCCATACTGGCTGCTCCTCTTCGGTGTTGAACGCGTCCGGCCGGCGGCCGGACACAGGTTTGTGGGATGGGGCGAATGCGCCCGACGGGGCGAGTGCGCCTAGGGGAGAGTAACGACTGCCGCGGCGTACACGAGACCCGCCCCGAACCCGATGATCAGGGCGAGGTCCCCGCTGTGGGCCTCACCGCTCTCCAGCATGCGTTCCATCGCCAGCGGGATGGAGGCCGCGGAGGTGTTGCCGGTCTCGGCGATGTCGCGGGCGACGGGCACCGACTCCGGCAGCTTGAGCGCCTTGATCATGGCATCCGTGATCCGCATGTTGGCCTGGTGGGGGATGAACGCGCCGAGCTGGTCGGCGGTGATCCCGGCGGCGTCCAGCGCCTGCTGGGCCACCTTGGCCATCTCCCAGACGGCCCAGCGGAAGACCGGCTGGCCGTCCATCCGCAGGGCCGGCCACTTGAGCTCCTCGCCCGCGCCGTTGACGGCGTCGGACTTGGCGAAGGCGGTGTCCCAGGCCTCGGTCTGGGTGATGAGCTCGGCCTGCGAGCCGTCCGAGCCCCAGACCAGCTTGCCGATGCCGGGGGTGTCGGACGGGCCGACGATCGCGGCGCCGGCGCCGTCACCGAAGATGAAGGCGGTCGAGCGGTCCGACCGGTCGGTCAGGTCGCTGAGCCGCTCGACGCCGATGACCAGCACGTACTCGGCGTTGCCGCCGCGCACCATGCCGTCGGCCAGGCCCAGACCGTAGCCGAAGCCGGCGCAGGCGGCCGAGATGTCGAAGGCCGGGGCGGTGCCGCAGCCGAGCCGCTCGGCGATCTCGGTGGCGATCGCGGGGGTCTGCTTGAAGTGCGAGACGGTCGAGACGATCACGCCGCCGATCTGCTCGGGGGTGATCCCGGCCTGGGCGATGGCCTTGCCGGCCGCGTGGATCGACATCTCGGCGACGGACTCGTCCGGGCCCGCCCAGCGGCGCTCGGCGATCCCGCTGCGGGTGCGGATCCACTCGTCCGAGGAGTCGATCCACTCCAGCACCTCGGAGTTGGGGATCACCCGGACCGGGCGGTAGCCGCCGACACCGTGGATGCGCGAGTACTGCGCGCCGCTCACCGGACGGATCTGGGGCTTGGTCATGCTTGCTTCTCCTGCTCCTGACCGCCGTGCTCCGCGACGAGTTCGCGGGCCTTGTCCAGATCGGCGGGGGTCTTGAGGGCGAGCGTGGCCACACCCTTGAGGTTGCGCTTGAGCAGCCCGGTGAGGGTGCCCGCGGGGGACAGCTCGATCACGGCCGTCGCGCCCAGCTGCCCGAGGGTCTCCATGCAGAGGTCCCAGCGGACCGGGTTGGAGACCTGCGACACCAGGCGCGCCAGCACCTCGGCGCCGGAGGCCACGACCTCGCCGTCCTTGTTGGAGACGTAGCGGACCTGCGGGTCGGCCGCGGTCAGCGTCGGGGCCAGCTTGGCCAGCCGCTCCACGCCCGGGGCCATGTGCTCGGTGTGGAAGGCGCCGGCGACCTTGAGCCCGACCAGCTTGGCGCGGGCCGGCGGGTCCGCCTTCAGCGCCTCCAGCTGGGCCAGCGTGCCGGCGGCGACGATCTGGCCGCCGCCGTTGTTGTTGGCCGCGGTCAGGCCGTGCTCGGCCAGCTTCGCGGCGACCTCCTCCGGCTCGCCGCCGAGCACGGCGAGCATGCCGGTCTCGGTGACGGCGGCGGCCTCGGCCATGGCCCGGCCGCGCTCGCGGACGAAGGTCAGCGCGTCGCGGGCGGTGAGCACTCCGGCGCCGGCGGCGGCGGTGATCTCACCGACGCTGTGGCCGGCCACGGCGCCGACCAGCTTGCGGGCGGCGACCTCGTCCGGGAACAGCTCCCGGGCGGTCATCAGACCGGCGGCGACCAGCAGCGGCTGGGCGACGGCGGTGTCCTTGATCTCCTCGGCGGACGCCTCGGTGCCGGCGTGCACCAGGTCGAGCCCGGCGACCTCCGACCAGCCACGCAGGCGGTCGGCGACACCGTCGAGCTCCAGCCAGGGGCTGAGGAAACCGGGGGACTGGGCACCCTGTCCAGGGGCGACGATTACGAGCACGGTTCAACCCTCTCTCGCCAGGCACCCAGGGGCGGGTAGGCGACGGTAACGAAGAAAACCATCCGGGATTGTATGGTCCCTACACTCGGACTAGCCCTGATCCCCGGTGGTGTCCAGCCGGCCGAGAGCGAGGGCGATCCGCAGCGTGAACGCCGAACGTACATCCGATGGGGCGTATCCCGTGACGTCAGTCACACGTCGTAGCCGGTAGCGCACTGTGTTGGGGTGGACGAAGAGCATCCGGGCCGCGCCCTCCAGCGAGGAGGCCTGCTCCAGGTAGACACTCAGCGTCTCCAGCAGTGCCGAGCCCGCCTCGTCCAGCGGTGTGTAGATCTCCTCCACCAGCTGGCGGCGCGCGGCCTGGTCGCCGGCCAGGGCCCGCTCGGGCAGCAGGTCGTCGGCCAGCACCGGGCGGGGAGCGTCCGGCCAGGCCGAACAGGCGCGCAGGCCCGCCGCGGCGGCGTGCGCCGAGCGGGTCGCGGAGAGCAGGTCGGGCACGGTCGGGCCGACCACCACCGGGCCCGGCGCGAACTGGCCGATCAGCGCCCGGGCGGCGTGCACCGGCTCCTTCTCGCCGCCGACCACCACCACCAGGCGCTTGCCCAGCACCCCGGTCAGCACGTTCAGCTTGGCGTACCGGGCGGCCCGGCGGATCGCCTCGACCACCAGCTCGCTGTCACCGTCCGGCGCGCTGCCCATCACCACCCGGACCTGGCTGGGCTGGCCCCAGCCGAGCGCCGCGGCGCGGGAGAGCACGCCCTCGTCGGCGTCGCCGGACAGCAGCGAGTTGACCACCAGCGCCTCCAGCCGGGCGTCCCAGGCGCCGCGCGCCTCGGCGGCCTGGGCGTACACCTGGGCGGTCGCGAAGGCGATCTCCCGGGCGTAGACCAGCACCGACTCGCGCATGTCCGCCTCGTCGCCCGGGGCGGCCACCTCCTCGATGGCCTCCTCCATCACCTCGATCGTGGTGCGGATCAGCTCGACGGTCTGGCGCAGGGTGATCGCCCTGGTCAGCTCGCGCGGGGCGGTGCCGAAGACGTCGGTGGAGATCGCCTGGGCGGCGTCGGGGTGGCGGTACCACTCGGTGAAGGCGGCGATGCCGGCCTGGGCGACCAGGCCGATCCAGGACCGGTGCTCCGGCGGCATCCGCCGGTACCAGCCGAGCTGGTCGTCCATCCGCGAGATCGCGGCGGTGGCCAGCTTGCCCGAGGACTTCTCCAGCCGCTTGAGCGTCGCCGCCCGGCGCTCGGCGCGCTCGGCGGCGTTTCTGCGCTCCTGCGCGGTCAGGCGGGGCGCCGCCCGGCCGGGGCGGTCACGGCCCGGCCGGGCGGCCGGGCCCTTCCCGGCGGCTTCGGGTGCGGGGCTGGGACTGGGTTCGCTCTTGGAGTTCGCGGAAGCGGCTGGCACAAGGACAAGACTGCCTCACGCGGGTGACTGCTCGTGCACACCCCCCGGGTGGAGCGGTACGGTGGCCCGCGTCACACTCCGGGCGCCACCCGTTACGGTGGGGGCGTGACCGAAGCCGTTGACCGCCCCCGCGCCGACCTGCGCCGCACCGCCGAGCGCTACCGCTCCGTCCCGGCCGAGGGCATCGAGACCAGGCACGCGTTCTCCTTCTCCGGCCACTACGACCCGAAGAACACCCACTTCGGCGCGCTGCTCGCGTGCAACGAGGAACTCCTCGCCCCCGGTGCCGGGTTCGAGGAGCACAAGCACCGGGACACCGAGATCCTCACCTGGGTGCTGGAGGGCGCGCTGGCCCACCGGGACTCGCACGGCCACGGCGGGGTGGTCCGCCCCGGCATGGTCCAGCACCTCAGCGCCGGTTCCGGGGTCACCCACACCGAGCGCAACGTCGGCGGCGCCGACGGGCCGGTGCGTTTCGTCCAGATGTGGCTCCAGCCGGACGAGTTCGACGCCGCCCCCGCGTACGGCCTGCGCAAGGTGGAACCCGCGGACGACGGGTTGACGCTGCTCGCCTCCGGGCTGGCGCGCGACGCCGGGACGCGGGCCCTGCGGCTGCGCCGCGGCGACGCCGCGCTCTGGCTGGTCACCGCCGGGCCGTGGCAGCCGCTGCCGCGACTGCCCGAGGCGCCCTGGCGGTACGCCCACCTGACGGCCGGCTCGCTGGGCTACCGGACCGTCCCCGGGCCCAAGGGCGGCGGCCGCTCGATGGCCCCGGGCGACAGCGTGCGGATCACCGGTGACGCCTTCGCCGACCCGTCGGCGGGCGAGACCGGCGCGCAGCTCCTGCTCTGGGAGATGCACTCGCCGGTCTCGTACGGCTAGCGGCTCGGCGGTCCGGCGGCTCGCCGGTTCAGCGGTTCAGGTCCTCGAGCACCGCGTCGGAGAAGGCCGGCCAGGCCTCGACCGCCCACGGGCCGAAGTCCCGGTCGGTGAGCGCGACGCAGGCCGCGCCGGCCCGCGGGTCGACCCACAGGAAGGTGCCGGACTGGCCGAAGTGCCCGAACGTCGCGGGGGAGTTGGCGGTGCCGGTCCAGTGCGGGCTCTTGCCGTCGCGGATCTCGAAGCCGAGGCCCCAGTCGTTCGGGCGGCGGTGGCCGTAGCCGGGCAGTACGCCGCTGGTGCCGGGGAAGGCGACCTCGCGGGTGGCCCGCCGGACCGTGGACGGGTCCAGCAGCTTGGGGGACTGGAGTTCGGCGGCGAACCGGGCCAGGTCGGCGACGGTGGACAGGCCGCCGGCGCCGGCCGGGGACTTGTGCGCGGTGTTGATCAGGGTGTCGGTCATCCCCAGCGGCTCGAACACCGCCTCGCCGGCGTACCGGGAGAACTCGATCCCGGCGGCCTCGGACAGCGCCCGCGCCAGCGCGTCGAAGCCCGCGTTGGAGTAGAGCCGGCGGTTGCCGGGCTCGGCGAACACCCGGTCCTCGTCGAAGCCCAGGCCGGAGGTGTGCGCGAGCAGGTGGCGGACGGTCGCTCCGGGCGGCCCGGCCGGGTCGTCCAGCTCGAACACGCCCTCCTCGACGGCGACCAGCGCCGCGTACGAGGTCAGCAGCTTGGTCACCGAGGCGAGCGGGAACAGGTGCTGTTGCGGTCCGTGCGCGCCCAGCACCGCGCCGTCCGCCCCCCGGACCACCACCGCCGCGGCATGGGGCACCGGCCAGTTCTCGATCATCCGCAAGCTCTCCATGGGGTCCGACTGTAGTCGGGGCGGAGAATGGGTGGTGGGCCGCCCGGGTGTCCGGCTTGCTTGGAGTGCACTCCAACTCGGTAGCGTCGTCCACGTCGCACAGGACAGGGGAAACGAGCGATGGCCGCACCCGCACGCATCGAGATCGACCTGCGCAGCTGCACCGAGGTGTTCAGCCGGCCGGTCGGCGATCCGGACCGGACACCGAGGCACACCATCAGCGAGGTCGCGGCCGCCAGCGGACTGACCGCCCACACGCTGCGCTGGTACGAGCGGATCGGCCTGCTCGATCCGGTCGACCGGGTGGCGGGCGGCCAGCGCCGCTACTGCGACGCCGACCTGCACCGGCTGGCCTTCCTGGGCCGACTGCGGCTGACCGGGATGTCGGTGGCGGACATGCTCAGGTACGTGGACATGGCCCGCCAGGGCGAGCGGACCTACCTGGAGCGGCAGCGGCTCCTGGAGGCCCAGCGCGAGGAGGTCCGGCAGCGGATCGCGGACCTCCAGGCCACCCTCGCCGTCCTCGACTACAAGATCGACCTCTATGCCGGGAAGGTCGCCGACGCGGCCGGCACCCCGGTCCAATGCCAGTACCACCGCGCAGAGGAAGAGCAGAGCGCATGACTCAGACCGTCCTTCCCACCGTCGAACTCGGCACCGGCGGCCCGCTGGTGGGCGTCCAGGGCCTCGGCTGCATGGGGATGAGCGAGTTCTACGGCCACACCGACACCGACGAGGCCCTCGCCACCCTGGACGCCGCGCTGGAGGCCGGCGTCACCCTCTTCGACACCGCCGACATGTACGGCTCCGGCCGCAACGAGGAGCTCATCGGCCCCTTCGTCCGGGCCAACCGCGACAGGGTGGTCATCGCCACCAAGTTCGCCGTCGTGCGCTCGGCGCAGGACGCCTCCGTCCGCGGGGTCAGCAACGACCCGGCGTACATCCGGACCGCCGTGGACGCCTCGCTGCGCCGCCTCGGCGTGGACGCGATCGACCTCTACTACATGCACCGCCGCGACCCGGCCGTCCCGCTGGCCGACTCGGTCGGCGCGATGGCCGAGCTGGTGGCGGCCGGCAAGGTGCGCCACCTCGGCCTGTCCGAGGTGACCGGGGCCGAGCTGCGCGAGGCGCACGCGGTCCACCCGATCGCCGCGATCCAGTCCGAGTGGTCGGTGTTCGCCCGCGACGTCGAGCGCTCGGCGGTGCCGGCCGCGGCGGAGCTGGGCATCGCCTTCGTGCCGTACTCGCCGCTCGGGCGGGGGTTCCTGACCGGCGCCTTCCGGAACGCCGAGGAGCTCGCGGCGGACGACTTCCGCCGCGGCATGCCGCGCTTCACCGGTGACAACGCGGCGGTCAACGCCGAACTGCTCGCCCCGCTGCGGGAGATCGCCGAGGCCCGCGGCGTGACGTCGGCCCAGGTCGCGCTGGCCTGGGTGCACCAGCGGGCCGAGGTGCACGGGCTGGCCGTGGTGCCGATCCCGGGCACCCGCAAGCGTGGCCGGCTCGCCGAGAACACCGCGGCGGCGACGCTGCGGCTGACCGCGCAGGAGCTGGCGCTGCTGGAGCCGGTGGCCGACCGGGTGGCCGGGAACCGCTACGCGGACATGAGCTCCACCGCGACGGCCCGCGAGTAGCGCCGACGCCCCCGCGGGGCCGGGGAGTCGGCGAACCCTCCCCGGCCCTCCCCGGCTCGCGTCGGGTTCAGACGGTACGGCCCGTCCAGGCGGCCAGCCGGGTGTGCACGTCGGCGTCCTCGGCGACCGGCCGGACGGGGCCGAACGGGACGCCCGGCACCCGCCGTTCGGCCGGCAGCGCGAACTCGGCGACGGCCAGCGCGGCGCGCGCCAGCTCGTCGTCCAGGGCGAAGCCGCGGCCGAGGCTGGTGGCGATGTCCCCGGAGTGGGTCACCAGCTCCATCAGGTAGCCGCCCACCGCCATCGCGCCGGACACCTCGCCCCAGGGGGCGGTGGTCGGGCGGCCGAGCTTGGCGTCGTCCGCCCAGGCGGCGGTCACCCGGGCGCGGGCCCGGTCCAGCGCGGCCGGCCAGCCCTCGTCCGACGGGTCCTCGACGGCGGCCACGACGTCGAGGGCGTTGCCGCCCTCGCCCATGTACGCGAACCGGTGGATGCCGCCGACCACGTGGTTCAGCAGCCCGCGCAGGGTGAACTCGGTGCAGGGGGTGGGCCGGTCGAGATCGGCCGGGGTGATCGTGGCGAACAGCTTCTCCAGCTGGTCGAGGGCGGTCAGGTACTGCGGGCGGGCGTCCTGGACGGCGTTCATCCGGGGTCAACTCCCTGGTGTCGGGTGGTTTTCGGGCTCGGAACGCAATCTCCCAGTAAAAGCTGACAACCGCCGTCAGGATTACTGGGATTCTCGGGACATGAAGGCCGACCGCCTGCTCTCGATCCTCCTGCTGCTCCAGACCCGCGGCCGGGTGCCCGCCACCGAACTCGCCGAGCGGCTGGAGGTGTCCGTCCGCACGATCTACCGCGACGTCGACTCGCTCTCCGCCGCCGGGGTGCCGGTGTTCACCGAACGCGGGCGGCACGGCGGCATCGGCCTGCTGCCCGGCTACCGCACCGACGTCACCGGCCTGACCGCGGACGAGGCCAGGGCGCTGTTCGTGCTCTCCGCGCAGGGCGCGCACAGCGACCTCGGACTGGACGGCGCGCTCGGTTCGGCGCTGCGCAAGGTGATGGCGGCGCTGCCGGCCCCGCACCGGCCGGCCGCCGAACGGGTCAGCGAGCGGATCCTGGTCGACCCGGCCCGGTGGATGCGGACCCCCGCGGCCACCGGGCCGGACCTGGGGGAGCTGCAGCACGCGGTCTTCGCCGACCGGCGGCTGCGGCTGCGCTACCGGCACGGCGGCGCGTCCGCCCCGGTCGAGTACACGGTCGACCCGTACGGGCTGGTGAGCAAGGCCTCGGTCTGGTACCTGGTGGCCGACCTGCACGGCGAGCCGCGGCTGTTCCGGGCCGACCGGGTGCTGGCCGCCGACACCGCCGAGGACGCGGTGCGGCGCCGGCCCGGGGTCGGGCTCGGCGACGTCTGGGCGGTGCTGCGCGAGCAGGTGGAGCGGCTGCCGAAGGACGTGCGGGCGCGGGTGCGGGTCCGGCGCGGACGGCTGGACATGTTCCTGCGCGTCCACGGCGGCCGGGTGACCGCGCCGCCGCCGGAGTCGGGTGCCGGGCCGGCCGAGGAGTGGGTCGAGGTGTCGATGGCCTTCCCGGCCCTGGCGGCGGTCCGGACGCTGCTGGCCTTCGGGGCGGAGGCCGAGGTGCTGGCCCCGCCGGCCGCCCGGCGCGAACTGGCCCGGGCGGCGGCGGAGGCCCTGCGGGTGTACCAGGACCAGCCGGCCTGAGGGTGCGGGCCGGTCCGGCGGGCCTCAGGAGTCCGGGTTGGCCCGGATCACGTCCTGGTAGCGGCCGAGGGAGATCGCCGCGAAGTTGCGCAGGCTGTCGGTGCCCTCGGTGAGGTAGCCGTTGTGGCCGGACGCGCGGGCCGAGGAGATCTGCTCGGAGCCGAAGCCGCTCGCCGTCGGGTCGGCGCCGTGGCCGAGCCCGCCGACCTCCAGGAACGGCACGTTGCCGATCCAGTCGCTGGGGTTGCGGGTGGCCCAGACGTGCACGCCGGCGCCCAGTTCGGTGGTGCTCTGCACGCCCATGCCCGGGCTGCCGAAGACCACCAGGTCGGTGATGCCGGAGGTGTCGGACGGCGAGGAGGCCGCGCGCGGGATGTCGGGGGCGGCGGTGCCGCAGACCACCGAGCCGTACGAGTGGCAGAACAATGACGGCGGCGCGTCCGGCCGGGTGGTCTCCCTCAGCCCGGCGAGCAGCCGCTCCAGCCGGGGGGCGGCGACGTCGGAGAGCCGGGAGGTGGCGGCGTCCGGGCCGAGGCCGGAGGGGGTGACGTAGCCGGTCCAGGAGATCATGGCGGTCCGGGTGCCCGGGGCCTGGCGCCGCTGCTCGGCGTACAGGGCGCGGGCCATGCCGGCCGGGGAGCGCAGCGGGTCGGCCGCCTGGTCGAAGTGGCCGAGGTCGGCGTCCGAGCCGGGGACGAGCACGGAGATCCGCTCGGCGTCGGCGAGGTCGCCCCACACCTCGGTGACCAGGCCGCGGCCGCGCGGGTCGAAGGCCAGGATCTGCCGGTCGGGGGCGAGCAGGTGCTCGACGTCGTTGGCGCGGGAGACGGCCAGCGCGCGGGTGTCGGAGTCCAGCGAGCGGTCGGCGCCGCGGGCCCGGGCCCGGTCGCGCTCGGCGGCCAGGGCGATCCTGTTGGCGCGGTAGCGCAGGTCCAGCGGAGCGCCGTCGTAGTTGCCGACGACCAGCGGGTACTCCTGGATCAGCCGGTCGAGTTCGGTGGGCGCGAGCGAGGCGAAGAAGCGGGCGGCGGCGGCCGGGGTGGTGGTGGCCGGGTCGGGCAGGGTGCGGCCGAAGGAGTGGTCCTGCACCCAGGCGGCGCTGCCGGCCGGAGGCGTGGAGATCGCCAGCTGCTCGGAGGAGACCGCGGCGGCGGCGGCGGAGGCTCCGGCGTCGGCGAGCACCGCACAGCCGGCGAACGCCCCGATCAGTGCCCGCTTCCAGCGTCGACGGTTGCGCACCGCACCAACTCCCTTGGGGTCCGTCACCGTTTCGCGGGCGGCGCCCGGAGGGTGCGATAGCTCTGCTGACTTCCCTGCGCAAGCCTAGGGCGCCCGGAGGGGTGACGGGAACGCTCAAACTGTGGGATGGATCACATGAACCGGGGGTGTCCTGGAGGCGTCCGTGAACGGCCGATCGGGGGCCGCTAAGCGGAGTGCCCGGCGTCGAATTCGCGGACCAGCCGCTTGGGCGCGGTCCGGCGCCAGGCCTCGGTGACCAGGTCGAGCAGCTCGTCCCGGTCCACCAGGTCCAGCCGGACGCTCACCCAGCCGTGCCGTCCGACGTACGGCGCGGAGGAGAACACCTCGGGCTCGGCGGCCAGCAGTTCGGCCTGGTCCTCGGGTGACGCCTTGACGGTGACCCGGTCCCCGTCGGGCGCGCCCATCGCGAAGATCCGGCCGCGGACCCGCAGCGTCTCGATGTCCCAGGTGGGCTCCTGGGCGGCCTCCGGCAGGTCCATCGCCATCGTGCGGAACTGATCGAACGTCACCATGGTGGCAGCGTATCGACAGCGCACCCGAGGGCGCGGACCGATCGGCCCGCGCCCCATCGATGTGCCGAACACCGGCGCGCGTCACATCACGCCCAGCGCGTACGCCGCGCCCAGCGCCTCACACCACGCCCAGCGCGTACGCCGCGAACAGCGCCGCCGCGGCCCCGGCCACCGCCTTGCCGCCCCGGGAGAGCGCCGTCCACGGGCCGTCGAACCGGCGGGTGAACCAGCCGACCGCCACCAGCGCCGCGCCGAACAGCGGCAGCAGCGCCAGCCTGGCGGCCACCCAGCCGAGCGAGTCCGGCACGGTGGTCAGCCCCGGGACGGTGCCCAGCCCGGCCGCGCCGGGCACCGCGACGGCGAGCATCGCGCTCTGGTGCCAGCAGAAGACCGTCATCGCCGACAGGTTGACCACCACGACCGGCAGCCAGAGCAGCGGACGGCGGGTCAGCAGCCGGCCCAGCCGCTCCCGCAGCAGCACCGCGACACCGCACTGGAACGCGGCCAGGGCGAGCACCAGCAGGGACGGCGGGTGCGAGTTGGTGCGCGCCTGCCCGGGCACGCCGACCATGCTGGCCGGGTAGTGGAAGAACAGCAGCAGCGCGGCGAACAGCGCGCCGCCGCCGAGCAGCAGCACCCGGGCCGCCGGACGGCCGAGCCGGCCCTGGGCCCAGAGCACGCCCAGCTGGTAGCCGAACAGCCAGCCCGGCAGGATGTTCAGCAGCGCGACCCAGGACGGCACCGCCTCGGCCCACGGCCCGTACCGCAGCAGGTCGACGGCGGCGACGCAGACCACCGGCAGGCCCGCCGACCAGCCGCCCAGCCGGCGCCCGGCGGCCACGCAGAGCGGGGTGAGCGCCGTCAGCCCCAGGTAGACCCCGATGTACCAGAGCGGCTGCATCACCAGTGTCGCGCCGGTGCGCAGGGTGTCCGCCGGGACGCCGAGCGCGGGCAGCAGCGGGATCAGCGCCGCCCAGACCGCCGCCACCCCGAGCACCGGGCGCAGCAGCCGGACCGTACGGGTCCGCAGCCAGCCGCCGTAGCCGGTTCCCCTGGCCCGGGCCCGCTCCAGCGAGCGGACCGAGGAGTGGCCGCCGACCAGGAAGAACACCCCGAGCATCTGGAGCACCCAGCTGAGCGGGGCGAAGAAGCCGAGGTGGGAGAGCGGGCTGGCGTTGTGCAGGGCGCCGTCGGGGGAGCGGGTGAAGCCGCCGAGCATCCAGTGGCCGACCGGTACGGCGAGCAGGGCGAGGGCGCGCAGCCCGTCCAGGGCGCGGTCGCGGTCGGCCGGGGTCTTCGCGTCGACCCGGGCGGCGGCGCGGCGCAGCGCGTTCGGCGGCCGGGTGGTCGGGGTGCCGACGCTCGGCGGTTCGGTGGTCGGGGTGCCGGCCATGGTGGTGCTCCTTCCGGTGCGGGGCGGGTCAGGCGCGGCCGAGCGCGACGGCGGCGTAGGCGGCGAGGGAGGCGGTGCCGGGGGCGAAGTAGCCGGTGTGGCCGTGGGAGCCGGTCGCGGGCAGCGGGCGGGCGCCGAAGCCGGGTCCGGTGGGGTCGGCGCCGTGGCCGAGGCCGAACAGGTGGACGTTCGGCACGTCGCCGATCCAGTCCGAGCCGTTGCGGGCGGTGGCCCAGAGCGGGACGCCCGGGTCGAGGTCGGCGGCGGAGCCGATGCCCATGCCGGGCGAGCCGAGCACCACCACGCCGGAGGCCTGCGCGGGAGTGGGGCGGGCCAGGCCGCAGACCACCGAGCCGTAGCTGTGGCAGAACACCGTGGGCGGGGGCTGGGGGGTGCTGACGGCGAGTCCGTCGAGCAGCCGGGTGAGGCGGGGGGCGCCGGCCCGGGCCAGGTCCTCGGTGGCGGCGTCCGGGCCGAGGCCGAGCGGGGTGGTGTAGCCGGCCCAGGCGATCACGGCGGTCTGCCGGTCGGTGGCGTCCAGCAGGGCGCGGGCCATCCCGGCGGGGGTGCCGTACGGGTCGGAGGCGCGGTCGAAGCGGAGCAGGTCGATGTCCGAGCCGGGGACGATCACGGCGGTGCGGCGGGCGGTGGCGAGGTCGCCGTACACCTCGGCGACCTGGCCGCGGCCGCGCGGGTCGAAGGCCAGGACGTGCCGGCCGCCGTCCAGCAGGGCGCGGTAGCGCTCGGCGCGGGTGCGGGCGGCCTCGTGGTCCTGCGGGGTGAGGGCGGGGTCGGCGGCCCGGGCGAGTTCGCGGGTGCGTTCGGCGGCGAGGGCCAGGGCGTTGGCCCGGTACCGGAGCGGGACCGGGGCGCCGTCCAGGTTGCCGACCACCAGCGGGTGCCGGGCGGCCAGGGCGTCCTGCCGGGCCGGGCTCAGCCCGGCGAAGAACGCGGCGACGTCGGCCGGTGCGGTGGTGGCGGGGTCGGGCGGCCGCGGGCCGAGCGAGGTGTCGGCCGTCCAGTCGGCGCTGCCCGGCGGCGGGCCGGTGACGGGGGTCTGGGTGTCGGCGGCCCAGCCGCCGGTGCCCAGCACGGCCGCCAGTGCCACGGTGGCGGCGGCGACCGCCCGCCCGAACCGGAACCTGCGCATCGTCCTGCTCCCCTGGTCGGTTCGGCCGCCGACCCGGTGCGGCTGCCGATGGAGGAGAAGGTAGGAACGCGACGGCCCCGCGGGCATCACACCGCGGGGCCAACTCCCGGGTGCTACCGGGGTATCAGTGGGTTCACCGTCCGGGGGTCACCAGCCCGGACTCGTAGGCCAGCACCACCGCCTGGGCGCGGTCGCGCAGGCCGAGCTTGGCGAGGATGCGGCCGATGTGGGTCTTGACGGTCTGTTCGGCGAGCACCAGGCCCGCGGCTATCTCCTGGTTGGACAGGCCGCGGGCGATCAGCCCCAGCACCTCGGTCTCGCGCGGGGTCAGGCCGTTCAGCCGCACCTCGGGGTCGCGGCGCCTGGCCGGGCGGGTGCGGGCGAAGTCCTCGATCAGCCGGCGGGTCACCGAGGGGGCGAGCAGCGCCTCGCCGGCCGCGACCACCCGGACCGCGGCGATCAGGTCGGCGGGCGGGGCGTCCTTGAGCAGGAAGCCGCTGGCCCCGGCGCGCAGCGCCTCGTACACGTAGTCGTCCACGTCGAAGGTGGTCAGCATCAGCACCTTGGGCCGGTGGGCGCCCGGCACCGGCGGGTCGAGCAGTCTCCGGGCCGCCTCCAGGCCGTCCATGACGGGCATCCGGACGTCCATCAGCACCAGGTCCGGGTGGGTGCGGCCGTTGACCTCCAGGGCCTGGGCGCCGTCCGCCGCGTCCCCCACCACGTCGATGTCGCTCTGGGCGTCGAGCAGGGCCGCGAAGCCCGCGCGCACCATGGCCTGGTCGTCGACGATGATCACGCGGATGGTCATGCGGTGCGCTCCCGGGGGGTGTCGAGGTGGTCGAGGGGCAGGGCGGCGGCCACCTTGAAGCCGCCGTCCGGCAGTGGGCCGGTGTCCAGCCTGCCATCGACCAGCCGGACGCGTTCGCGCATTCCGACCAGCCCCTGTCCGGTGCCCTCGACCGAGGCCTCCAGCGACTCGGTGCGTTCCGGCGGCGGCGAGTTGACCACCGTCACCAGCAGTACCGGGCCGTCGGTGGCCAGGGACACCCAGGTTCGCGCGCCGGGGGCGTGCCGCACCACGTTGGCCAGCGCCTCCTGCACGATCCGGTACGCGGAGAGGCCGACGGCCTGCGGCACCCGGTCCGCCACGCCCGGCTCCACCGTCAGTTCGGCCGGCACCCCGGCCCGGCCCACCGTCTCGACCAGTTGGGCGAGTTGGCCGACCCCGGGCTGGGGTGCCTTCTCCCCGCCGGACCCCTCGCTGCGCAGCACGCCGAGCAGTCGGCGCATCTCGGCCAGCGACTCGCGGGCGGTGCCGGCGATCGCGGTGAACTCCTCGGCCGCCTCGGCCGGTACGTCAGGCATCCGGTACGGCGCGCTGGCGGCCTGCACCGCGATCACCGACATGTGGTGCGCCACCACGTCGTGCAACTCCCGTGCGATCCGGGCGCGTTCCTCCAGCAGGGTGCGCCGGTCGCGCTCGACCTCGCTGATGTGCTCCTGCTCGGTGAGCAGTCGGCGGGCCTCGGCGCGGTCCCGGACCGTCCAGCCGAGCAGCAGGACGGCGCCGCTGAGCGCGATCAGCAGCACGGTGGTGCCGTCGCCGGAGTGGGGCAGGCCCAGCGTGGTGGTGAGCGCGGTGAGCAGGACGGTGGCGACCCAGGCCGAGAGCAGGGTGGCCCGGCTCTCCCGCAGCGCGAGGGCGAGCATCAGGACGACGTACGCGATGATCATCGGCGCCGTCCACGGCCAACTGCCCATGGCCTGGGGGTGGCGGGCCGTGATGGCGCCGGTGGTGACCAGGGTGGCGGCGCTGATCCACCAGGCGGCGAGCGGCCGGGTGATGGCGAGGAGCAGCGGTGTGGTCTGGGCGACGGTCAGCGCGCCGGCCACCGGCAGCGCCATGTCGTAGAAGCCGACCAGGGTGGCGATCCCGGCGGGGATCAGCGCGATCTGGAGGATGACGGCGACGAGGTACGGGAGTCGGCGCACCCAGCGTCGGCGGTGGTTCCCGAGCAGCGGGGTGTCGTCCTCGCTTGGGGTGGTCAGGTGGTGCCGCAGGGCGCGCAGCACGGACCTGGGGGTGTGGGTTCCGGCGGGCGTGTTCATCCGGGCCAGCCTAGGAGGGGCGGGCCGGCCGGGCGTCGCACTGGAGCTCTAACTTCCGTGTCATACCCGGGCGTCGGGTGATACCCGGGTATGACACGGGAGTGCTACCCGGGGCTTGATGTGGGCGGGTGGCCTCAGACGGGATCGCGCCAGTGGCCGGCCAGGGCCGGGCCCAGGTGGTCGAAGTAGCGCTCGATCACGGCGACCATGCCCTCGGGGCCGGCCGGCAGGTGCTCGGCGCTCCAGGCCAGGTGGGCCGAGCGCAGCAGGCTGCCGAAGACGGCGGCGAGCACGGCCGGGCGCAGGTCCTCGGCCGGGTCCAGGCCCTCGCGTTCGGCGAGCACCTCGACCACCAGCCGCTCCTGGTCGGCGACCCGGCGCAGGTGGGCGGCGAGCAGCGGGGGCGTCTCCTCGATGATCCGCATGAGTTCGAGGGCGCTGTGGATCGAGCCCGGGCCGGAGGACACCTGGCTGCCGAGGTCGAGCCAGGCCTTGACGATCGAGGCGCGCAGGGCCTGGAGCGGGGTCTCCTCGGCCGGGCGGTGGCGCAGGCACTCGATGAAGTAGTCCTCGGCCTCGGCCATCACGGCGAGCGCGACCTCGTCCTTGTTGGCGAAGTAACGGAAGAAGGTGCGCTGGGAGACGTCGACGGCGGAGGCGATCTCGTCGACGGTCGTGCGGGCGAAGCCCTGGCTGAGGAAGAGCATGTGGGCGGCCTGGACCAGGGCGTCCCGGGTCTGCTGCTTCTTGCGCTCGCGCAGGCCGGGCACGCGTCCGGGGCCGTCCGGGCCGTCGGTGGTGCGGGGGGTGTGAGCGGCCATGGCGGGGGCCCTCCGGAGCGCTGGGTGGGGCAGGTGGGAGAGCCCGATCTTAGCGCTCTGACAAATGTCAGCAATGGCCAGAAGTCACTGTTTGCCTATTGTCAGTAACTGACATAATCTCCCGAGGTGGCGCCCGTCGGGCCGGGGCACCTGTGGGGACGGGTGGGCCGGGGCGCCACGGCCTTGTCCTGCTACCAGCCATGCCCCCGGAGGGCCCAGATGAGTCAGTCCGTCGTGAAGAACTCCGAGGCGGACGCACCGCCGAACCCACCGTCGGGGGGCGGCCTCAAGGGGCACCCCTGGTTGACGCTGCTGACCGTCGCGGTCGGCGTCATGATGGTCGCGCTGGACGGCACGATCGTGGCCATCGCCAACCCGGTCATCCAGGAGAAGCTGAAGGCGGCTCCCTCCGAGATCCAGTGGGTCACCAGCGGCTACCTGCTGGCGCTGGCCGTCTTCCTGATCACCGCGGGCAAGATCGGTGACCGCTTCGGCCACAAGTCGACCTTCCTGGTCGGCGCGGTGGGCTTCGCCGCCACCTCGGCCGCGATCGGCTTCGCCGGCAACATCCAGACCGTGATCGCCTTCCGGGTGCTCCAGGGCCTGTTCGGCGCGCTGCTCCAGCCGGCCGCGCTCGGCCTGCTGCGCGGGGCCTTCCCCGTCGAGCGGCTCAACATGGCGATCGGCATCTGGGGCGGTGTGATCGGCGCCTCCACCGCGGCCGGCCCGATCGTCGGCGGTCTGCTGGTCGAGCACGTCAGCTGGGAGTCGGTGTTCTTCATCAACATCCCGGTCGGTCTGATCGCGCTGGCGCTGGGCCTGTGGATACTCAGGGACGTCCGGACCGAGAACGCCGCCAAGTCCTTCGACGTGCCCGGCATCGCGCTGCTGTCGGTGGGGATGTTCGCCCTGGTCTTCGGCATCATCAAGGCCCCCGAGTGGGGCTGGGGCGATGCGCGGACGCTGCTGTGCCTGGGCGGCGCCGTGGTCCTGATGGTGCTGTTCGCGTTCTGGCAGGGCAAGGCCCGCGAGCCGCTGATCCCGCTCAGCCTGTTCCGTTCGGTGCCGCTGTCGGCGGGCGTGCTGCTGATGGTGCTGATGGCCTTCGCGTTCTTCGGCGCGATCTTCTTCGTGACCTTCTATTTGCAGAACGTGCACGGGATGAAGCCGGTGGACGCCGGCGTCCACCTGCTGCCGATGACCGGCATGATGATCATCGGATCGCCGGTGGCCGGTATCGCGATCGGCAAGCTGGGCCCGCGCATCCCGATCGTCACCGGCATGCTGATCACCACCGTCGCGATGTTCGGCATGTCCACCCTGGACTCCGGCTCCGGCAACGGCATCATGTCGCTCTGGTTCGTCCTGATGGGCCTCGGGATCAGCCCGGTCATCGTCGGCGCCACCGAGGTGATCGTCGGCAACGCCCCGATGGAGCTGTCCGGCGTGGCCGGCGGCCTCCAGCAGTCCGCGATGCAGGTCGGCGGCAGCCTCGGCACCGCGGTGCTCGGCGCGCTGATGGCCGCCAAGGTCGGCGACGTGCTGCCCGGCAACTGGGCCAAGGCCGGCCTGCCGCCCGTCGAGGGCCAGGCGGCCGACGGTCTCAAGCAGGCCGCCCAGCTCGGCATCGCCCCGCCGGCCCCGGCCGGCACCCCGCAGCAGGTGGTGGACGGGATGGCCACCGCCGTCCACGACTCCTTCGTCAGCGGCATGTCGCTCGCCTTCGCGGTCGCCTCCGTGGTGGCCTTCGCCGCCGCCGTGCTCGGGCTGTTCACCCGCCGCGGCGCCAACGACGCGGGCCCGGCCGTCCACATCTGACGCCCGGTACGCCACGGCCCCGGACCTCTTCGGAGGGGTCCGGGGCCGTCGTGCTGCCGCGGGGCGGTCAGGCCCGGGTGAGGGCCACCAGCGGCACCGTGCGGGCCGGGGTGCGGAAGCCGGCGAACCGGGGCTGGGCGGCGATCTGGCGGGCCCAGAGCGCGTCGTGCTCGGCCGGGTCGACCGGGGCCGCCAGGGCCGGGTAGCGCTCGGTGCCGACCTCGACGGTCACCTCCGGGTGGGCCACCAGATTGCGGTACCAGGCCGGATCCCGCTCGCTGCCGCCGTTGGAGGCGAAGACCACCAGCCGCCCGCCGTCCGCGAGGTGGACGAGGGGAGTGGTGCGCGGCTCGCCGCTGCGCGCGCCGACCACGGTGAGCAGCAGCAGCGGCATCCCCGCGAGCTCGCCGCCGACGGTGCCTCCGTCCGCCCGGAACCCGGCGATCACCTGACGGTTGAACTCGCCCGCGCCGTCGGTGGGTTCGGGGTGCCGCCCGGCGGAACCGGACCTCGTCTCGTTCGTCATGCCGCCGAGCGTAGGCCTTCTCACCGGTGTGAAGGTCAACTCCGGCACGCGCCGAAAGGGGCCGGACCCCCTACGGGAGTCCGGCCCCTCGGCGACTACGGGCTGATCAGGCGTCGCCGCCGGCGGCACCCGGGTCGGCCGCGGCCACGTCCAGCAGCTGGTAGCGGTCGATCGCGTCCTTCAGCGCCGAGCGGTCGATCTTGCCCTGCTTGGCGAGCTCGGTGAGCACCGCCAGGACGACCGACTGCGCGTCGATGTGGAAGAAGCGACGGGCCGCGCCACGGGTGTCGGCGAAGCCGAAGCCGTCGGCGCCCAGCGACTGGTACTGACCCGGCACCCAGCGGGAGATCTGGTCCGGCACCGCGCGCATCCAGTCGGACACCGCGACGACCGGGCCCTCGGCACCCTGGAGCTTCTGGGTGACGTACGGCACGCGCTGCTGCTCCTCGGGGTGCAGCAGGTTGAACTCCTCGGCCTCCACCGCGTCGCGGCGCAGCTCGTTCCAGGAGGTCGCGGACCAGACGTCGGCCTTGACGTTCCACTCCTCGGCGAGGATGCGCTGGGCCTCCAGGGCCCACGGCACCGCCACGCCGGAGGCGAGGATCTGGGCCGGGATCTGGCCGGCGGTGGCCGGCGCGTACTTGTGCAGACCCTTGAGGATGCCCTCGACGTCCACGTTCTCGGGCTCGGCCGGCATCCTGATCGGCTCGTTGTAGACGGTCATGTAGTAGAACACGTCCTCGCCGTGCGGGTGTTCGGCGCTGGAGCCGTACATCCGCCGCAGACCGTCCTGGACGATGTGCGCGATCTCGAAGCCGTACGCCGGGTCGTACGCGACGACGCCGGGGTTGGTCGAGGCCAGCAGCTGCGAGTGGCCGTCGGCGTGCTGGAGGCCCTCACCGGTCAGCGTGGTGCGACCGGCGGTGGCGCCGATCACGAAGCCGCGGGCCAGCTGGTCGGCCATCTGCCAGAACTGGTCGCCGGTGCGCTGGAACCCGAACATCGAGTAGAAGACGTACACCGGGATCAGCGGCTCGCCGTGGGTGGCGTAGGACGAGCCGGCGGCGATCAGCGAGGCGGTGCAGCCGGCCTCGGAGATGCCGTCGTGCAGCATCTGGCCCTTCGGCGACTCCTTGTAGGCCAGGAGCAGGTCCCGGTCGACCGACTCGTAGGTCTGGCCGAGCGGGTTGTAGATCTTCGCCGACGGGAACAGCGAGTCCATGCCGAAGGTGCGGTACTCGTCGGGCGCGATCGGCACGAAGCGGTTGCCGATGCCCTTGTCCCGCATGAGGTCCTTGAGCACCCGGACGAACGCCATGGTGGTGGCGATGGTCTGGTTGCCCGACCCCTTCTTGACCGCCTTGTACGCGTCGTCGCCGGGCAGCTCCAGCTTCCGCGGACGCACCTTGCGGGTCGGCACGTAGCCGCCCAGCTCGCTGCGGCGGTCGTGCATGTACTGGATCTCTTCGGAGTCGCGGCCCGGGTGGTAGTAGGGCGGGTAACCCTCGTCGAGCTGCTTGTCGGTGATCGGCAGGTGCAGCCGGTCGCGGAAGCGCTTCAGGTCCTCGACCGTCAGCTTCTTCATCTGGTGGGTGGCGTTGCGGCCCTCGAAGTTGGGGCCCAGCGTCCAGCCCTTGACCGTCTGGGCGAGGATGACCGTCGGCTGGCCCTTGTGCTCGCGGGCGGCCTTGAACGCGGCGTAGACCTTCTTGTGGTCGTGGCCGCCGCGACCCAGGTGCTGGATCTGCTGGTCGGTCATGTTCTCGACCATGGCGCGCAGGCGCAGGTCGCTGCCGAAGAAGTGCTCGCGGATGTAGTCACCGGTCTCGGTGGCGTACGTCTGGAACTGGCCGTCCGGCGTGGTGTTCATCTTGTTCACCAGGACGCCGTCGCGGTCCTGCGCGAGCAGCGGGTCCCAGCTGCGGTCCCAGATGAGCTTGATCACGTTCCAGCCGGCGCCCCGGAACTGGGACTCCAGCTCCTGGATGATCTTGCCGTTGCCGCGGACCGGGCCGTCCAGGCGCTGGAGGTTGCAGTTGACCACGAAGGTCAGGTTGTCCAGGCCCTCACGGGCGGCCAGGGACAGCTGGCCGAGCGACTCCGGCTCGTCCATCTCGCCGTCGCCCAGGAAGGCGTAGACCTGCGAGTCGGAGGTGTCCTTGATGCCGCGGTGCTCCAGGTACCGGTTCATCCGGGCCTGGTAGATCGCGCCGAGCGGGCCGAGGCCCATCGAGACGGTCGGGAACTCCCAGAAGTCCGGCATCAGCCGCGGGTGCGGGTAGCTGGACAGGCCGTACGGGGCCTTCGACTTCTCCTGGCGGAACGCGTCGAGCTGCTGCTCGGACAGTCGGTCCAGCAGGAAGGCGCGGGCGTAGATGCCGGGGGAGGCGTGGCCCTGGAAGAAGACCTGGTCGCCCGACTCGCCGTCGGCGTCCTTGCCGCGGAAGAAGTAGTTGAAGCCGACGTCGTACAGCGACGCGGAGGAGGCGAAGGTGGCGATGTGGCCACCGACGCCGATGCCCGGGCGCTGCGCCCGGGAGACCATGACGGCCGCGTTCCAACGGGTCGCGTTGAGGATCTTCCGCTCGATCTCCTCGTTGCCGGGGAAGAACGGTTCGTCCTTGGTCGCGATGGTGTTGACGTAGTCCGTGCTGCGCATCTCGGGCACGGCGACACGCTTCTCGCGGGCGCGCTCGATCAGCCGCAGCATCAGGTAACGGGCACGCTCACGCCCCCGCTCGTCGATGGCCGCATCGAGCGACTCCAGCCATTCCGCGGTCTCCTCGGGATCGAAGTCCGGGACCTGACTCGGAAGGCCGCCAATGATGATCGGGTTGCGATCGGATCCGGAAGCCACGCTGTTCCTTCACTGTCGGTCGAAACTGAGGTGTGTCGCGCCGCCTCCATCGTGCTACCGCGCTCGGAGATCCGTCATCTCTACCGATCGGTAACCGTTCCGCTTGGTGGGCGGTCCGGTCTGGCGGTGCACGGTGCGGGCGTCTGTCGTCCGCTCCGCACACCCCCGGGTGTTACGAAAAGAGGTGGTCCGACCTGGTTCCCGTCCGCCCGATGGCGGGCGGCCGGGGTGAGGGCCAACAGGAGACTTTACGCCCGCGCACGCGCGGACCCGAATGCCGTTCGTATCTCGGGCACGCGTACGCCCTGTGGGCCGGGACCACCCGAAGCATCCTTGGACCACGCAGAGAAGGGCAAATCGGTGTGATTCGCGACACGTCGAACGGCGTGTCCCGGTGCGACACGTCAACCTTTGGAGGGGATCGGGGGTCGGGTACTTGCGCGAACCGCCGCGCCCGTGTGGACTACGGCCACAGCCTCGGCATGGACGCCGAGCCGAATACTGGAGGTTATTCCCGTGAGCGCGACCGCGGACCCCGCGGACAAGTCCAACCCGGCGACCCGTCTCGGCTTCGAAGAAGGCCAGATCATCCAGGAGCTGGGGTACGACGAAGACACTGACCAGGACCTCCGCGAACGCATCGAGGAGCTCACCGGGACGGATCTCGTCGACGAGGACTACGACGACGTCGCCGACGCCGTCCTGCTGTGGCACCGCGACGACGACGGGGACCTCACCGACGCCCTCGTCGACGCGCTGGAGTACCTCGCCGAGGGCGGCCTGATCTGGCTGATGACGCCGAAGACCGGGCGGGACGGCCACATCGAGGCCTCCGACATCAACGACGCGGCCAAGACCGCCGGCCTCTCCCAGACCAGCTCGATCAACATCGTCAAGGACTGGGCGGCCACCCGGCTCGCGACCAAGTCCACGGCGAAGGGCGGCAAGCGCTGAGCGGCTCCTGAAGCCCCGCACCGGGCCCCGCCGGAGGAACCCCCTCCGGCGGGGCCCGCGCCGTGTCCGGGCCCGCGCCGTGTCCGGGCCCGCGCCGTGTCCGGGTGCGCCGGCCCCGGGTGCCCCGGGAGTCCCGGGAGTCCTGCGGCGTTCGCGGACGGCGAACGCGGTGGGGGCCGCGGCCGGCCCGCCTCATCCGTTCGGTGGAACGCCCGTAAACGGATGCGAGGATGGCCCCGCCGCGCCCGCGGCGCGGCGCGATCGCGCCCCGGGCGCGTCAGAGCCCAGCCGCGTCAGAAAGGTCCCGCTCATGGCCATCGAGGTCGCCACCCCGGCTCCGGACTTCGAGCTCAACAACCAGCACGGCGAGTCCGTCCGGCTCTCCGACTTCCGCGGCCGGAAGAACGTCGTCCTGGTCTTCTACCCGTTCGCCTTCACCGGCGTCTGCACCGGCGAGCTGGGCGCGATCCAGAAGGAGCTGGCGGGCCTCCAGAACGACACCGTGCAGGTGCTCGGGATCTCCTGCGACTCCCAGTTCTCCCAGCGGGTCTTCGCCGACCGGGAGGGCCTGGAGTTCCCGCTGCTGGCCGACTCCTGGCCGCACGGCGAGGTCGCCCGGGCCTACGGCGTCCTCGACGAGGAGCGGGGCTGCCCGCTGCGCGGCACCTTCGTGATCGACACCGCCGGCCGGGTCCGCTGGAGCGTCGTCAACGGCCTCCCGGACGCCCGGGACGAGCAGGAGTACCTGAGGGTCCTCGCGGCGCTCTGAGGCCCCGCCCACACCTGCGCGGCACCCGCCCACACCTGCGCGGCACCCGCCGGCCGGGTGCCGCGGAGCCGTGTCCGGCCCGATCGGACCTGCGGCCGGGAACCCCGTACTACGCTCGGGCCGTTGGCGGGGTGGGGAGCGGGAGCCGATGCGCCTCCCGCCGCCCCCTGACCCGCACCACCGGGGGCACCGCTGGACGTGCCTCCCGATTCTTGGAGGACCAGTGGGAGTAAGCCTCAGCAAGGGCGGCAACGTCTCGCTCACGAAGGAGGCCCCCGGCCTCACGGCCGTCGTCGTCGGTCTGGGCTGGGACGTCCGGACCACCACCGGTGCGGACTTCGACCTGGACGCCAGCGCGCTGTTGTGCAACGCCCAGGGCAAGGTCGCCTCGGACGGCAACTTCGTGTTCTTCAACAACCTGAAGAGCCCGGACGGCTCGGTCGAGCACACCGGTGACAACCTGACCGGCGAGGGCGAGGGCGACGACGAGTCGATCAAGGTCAACCTGGCCGGCGTGCCGGTGGACGTCGAGAAGATCGTCTTCCCGGTGTCGATCTACGACGCCGAGAGCCGCAGCCAGAACTTCGGCCAGGTGCGCAACGCGTTCATCCGCGTGGTGAACCAGGCCGACAACACCGAGCTGGCGCGTTACGACCTCTCCGAGGACGCCTCCACCGAGACCGCGATGGTCTTCGGCGAGCTGTACCGCAACAACGGTGAGTGGAAGTTCCGCGCCATCGGCCAGGGCTACGCCTCCGGCCTGCGCGGCATCGCCCAGGACTTCGGCGTCAACGTCTGAGCCCCCGCCGGCGCCCGCCGGCGCGGGCCTCGCGCGGTTCCCGGGGCGGCCCCGGACCTCCACGGTCCGGGGCCGCCCCGCTTTCGTACCACCTGGTGCCGCGGCGCTGCGCCGCGCTGCGAGGATGTGAGTTCAGGAAGTTCAGCCGACCGGAGCCGGTCGGCCGGGGCCACGGGGGACTACACCTTGGAAGGCGCCCCGGGAGAAGCAAGGGAGGAAGAACGTCATGGTGGTCACGCTCGCCAAGGGCGGCAACGTCTCGCTCACCAAGGCCGCGCCGAACCTGACGCAGGTCCAGATCGGCCTCGGCTGGTCCGCCCGTTCGACCACGGGCGCCCCGTTCGACCTCGACGCGAGCGCCCTGATCTGTGGTGGCGGGCGGGTGCTCGGCGACGAGTACTTCGTCTTCTACAACAACCTCAAGAGCCCCGAGGGCTCGGTGGAGCACCAGGGCGACAACCTCACCGGCGGCGACGAGACGGGTGACGACGAGGTCGTCCAGGTCAACCTCGACCTCGTCCCGGCGCAGGCGGACAAGGTGATCTTCGCGGTGTCGATCTACGACGCCGAGGCGCGGCTGCAGAACTTCGGGCAGGTCCGCAACGCCTACATCCGGGTCGTCAACTCGGTCGACGGCCAGGAGATCGCCCGCTACGACCTGTCCGAGGACGCGTCCAGCGAGACCGCGATGATCTTCGGCGAGCTGTACCGCTACGCCGGTGAGTGGAAGTTCCGCGCGGTGGGCCAGGGATACGCCTCCGGCCTGCGTGGCATCGCGCTCGACTTCGGCGTGAACGTACAGTAAAGGGCGGAAATCAGACTAATCGCACCCGCCCCGATCATGAGAACAGAAGGCAGTGCGGGGGTGACCTGACCGGGCCGGCCCGGTCAGGGAGCCTCGGGGACGAGGCCGCTCCCGACACGGCCAGAACCCGAAAGGTAGCCAACTCCCGTGTTCCTCCGCACATTCGGCTGGTCGCTCGCGATCACCGCCATCGGCCTGGTCGCGGCCGGACTGCTCTGGGGAGCCCAAGGCTTCGGCATCGTGCTGATCCTCTCCATCCTGGAGATCTCCCTGTCCTTCGACAACGCGGTGGTCAACGCCACGGTGTTGAAGCGGATGAACCCGTACTGGCAGAAGATCTTCCTGACCGTCGGTGTGCTCATCGCGGTCTTCGGCATGCGCCTGGTCTTCCCGCTGCTGGTCGTCGGCCTCACCGCGAAGCTCAACCCGGCGACGGTCATCGACCTCGCGCTGCACTCCGACAAGACCCACGGCGGCCTCACCTACGGCCAGTACCTGGAGGCGGCCAACCCGGCCATCGCGGCCTTCGGCGGCGTCTTCCTGCTGATGATCTTCCTCGACTTCATCTTCGGGGAGAAGGAGTACAACTGGCTGGCCTGGATCGAGCGCCCGCTGGAGAAGGTCGGCAAACTGGAGGCCCTCTCCAGCGTCGTCGCCCTGGTCGCCCTGCTGCTCGCCTCCAACTTCTTCGCCGGGGAGCACGCCGAGACCGTGCTGCTCGCCGGTGTCCTCGGCCTGGTCACCTACCTGGCGGTCAACGGCCTCTCCTCGATCTTCGAGTCGGGCCTGGAAGCCGAGGAGGAGCGCGAGGAGGCGGCGGAGAAGTCCGGCAAGTCGCTGATCCAGGTCGGCGGCAAGGCGGCGTTCTTCCTCTTCCTGTACCTGGAAGTCCTGGACGCCTCGTTCTCCTTCGACGGCGTGGTCGGCGCGTTCGCCATCTCCAGTGACATCTTCCAGATCACCCTGGGCCTCGGCATCGGCGCGATGTACATCCGCTCGCTGACCGTCTTCCTGGTCCGCAAGGGCACCCTGGACGACTACGTCTACCTGGAGCACGGCGCGCACTACGCGATCGGCGCGCTGGCGGCCATCCTGTTGGTCGGGATCAAGTTCCACATCCCGGAGATCGTCACCGGCCTGATCGGCGTCGCCTTCATCGGGCTGGCGCTCGGCACGTCGATCATCCGCAACCGGCGCGAGGGCGCGAGCGAGGAACCGGAGCTGGTCGGCGCCGACAAGTAGCCGGCCGGCCGATGCGCGAAACGGCCGCCCCCGGGGATCCCCGGGGGCGGGCGGTCGGTGGGGGGGGCCCGGGTCGGTCCGGCCGGACGGGCGGCCGGGGA
>NZ_JBHTWX010000130.1:0-25933 GCF_042792155.1 Kitasatospora sp. NPDC056651
GGGGGGGGGGGGGGGGGGGCGCGGGCGGGCGCCCGGGGCCGCCGCCCCCCCCACCACCTGAGGGCTCAGTCCTCCGGCGGCGGGCCCGGGGCCTCGGCCGGGAGCCGGGCGGCCAGGAGGGCCCCGGCGGCCACCAGGCCGGCGGTGAGCAGGAGGGCGAGGCGGTAGGGCGTCGGGTCCGTACCGTCGCCGACCGCGCCGAGCAGTGCGGCGGTGGCGGCGATGCCGAGGGCGCCGCCGAGGGTGCGCAGGATGGTGAACAGGCCCATCGCACGGCCCATGGAAGGCGGCGGGACGTCGGCGAAGCCCGCGATCTGCACGGTGAGGACGGCGGTGCCCAGGATCAGGCCGACCGCGAACATCAGCGCCCGTACCGCCCACGGGTTCTCCGCGAAGCCGAGGGAGCCGACGACCACCGCCGCGAGCAGCAGCGCGGGCAGGGCGAGCCGGCGCGGGCCGAGCCTCGGCAGCAGCCGGTCGACCACCTGTGAGGCGGCCATCAGGCCGACCGCCTCCGGGAAGACGCTCAGCCCGGCGTCCAGGGCCGAGGCGCCGCGCGCCGCCTGGTAGAGCAGCGGCAGCACGAACAGCGCGCCCATCAGCCCGGCCGCGGTCAGCAGGGCCAGCCAGCTCGCCGCGCCGAAGGTGCGGTCGGCGAGCAGGCGCAGGTCCACCAGTGGCTCGGCGGCCCGCAGTTGGGACCGTACCGCGGCTCCCAGCAACGCCAGGCCGAGCAGTCCGCCGAGGGCCACGCCCGGGGAGGTCCAGCCGTGCGCCGGACCGAAGCCGAGGGCGTAGGTCAGCAGTCCGAGGCCGGGGGTGGCGAGCAGGAAGCCGGTGGTGTCGAAACGGCCCGCCGGAGGCTCCGGCTCGCCGCGCAGACCGACCAGCCCGATGAGCACCGCCGCCACGCCGACCGGCACGTTGACCAGGAACAGCCAGTGCCAGGACAGGTGCTCGGTGAGGTAGCCGCCGAGCGGCGGCCCGAGGGCGGGCATCAGCGCGGTCGGGACGATCAGGAACCGGCCCAGGCCGGCCCGCTCGTGCGGGGCGAAGGCCCGGAACAGCAGGGTCATCCCGACCGGCGTGAGCAGCCCGCCGGCCACGCCCTGGACCGCCCGGGCCGCGGACAGCGCGCCCAGGCCGGGCGCCGCCGCGCAGAGCGCGGAGGCGAGGGTGAAGACGGCGAGCGAGCCGAGGAAGACCCGTTTGACGCCGAACCGGTCGCCCAGCCAGCCGGCCACCGGCAAACCGAGCGCGAGGCCGACCAGGAAGGCGGTCTCCACGGCGTTGGCCGCCGAGACCGGCCGGCCGAAGTCCTCGGCGATGCTGAACAGCGCCGGGTTGACGATGGTCGAGTCGAGGCCGTTCATGCACATCGCGGCCGTGTAGACGACGACCACCGCGGCGCGCCCCGCGAGCACGGGGCGCGCCGGGGCGGCGACCGGCGGAGGGGTCACAGCGCGATCCAGTGCGCGGTGATCCACTCCAGTGCGGCCGCCCGCCCGCACGGGCCGTGCGCGAGGTCCCAGCCGGCCGGGACGGCGGCGAAGGCGGGCCACAGGGAGTGCTGTCCCTCGGAGTTGACGAGCGCCAGGAACGTGCCGTCGGCGTCGAAGGGGTTGGCGGGGGCGTCACTCATGGGAGGACCTCTTCAGGTGGTCGGCGATCACGCTCGCGATGTGCGCGATCGGGGCGGGCAGGGTCATGTCCTTGTGGGAGCAGGCCACGTCGGTGTTGGCGATCCGGCCGGACACGTAGGGCGTCCAGAGCTCGGGCACCAGGGTCTCGTCGATGGTGTCGACGGTGGCGCGGAAGAACAGCACGTCGCCGTCGAAGCGGCGGTGGCCGTAGCCGCGCACCAGGTGGTTGGTGTTGAGGTAGATCCGGTTCAGCGCGGCCACGGTGGCCTCGTCGAGTCCGGCGAGCGGGCTGCCCTCGGCTCGCAACAACTCGGTGACGGCGGCGAGTTCGAGCGGCCGGCCGTCGAGGTCCGCAGGACCGAAGCCGCCCATGGTGAGCAGCGCCTCCAGCGCCTCGGCCTGGTCGGGGACGGGCAGCTCGCGGAAGCCCTCGGCGGGGTAGGCGTCCAGGATGGCGAGCAACTCGACGTCCTGGCCCAGTTCCTGGAGCCGGACGGCCACGGCGTGCGCGATGATCCCGCCGGTGGACCAGCCGAGCAGCCGGTACGGGCCCTCGGGCTGGACCTCCCGCAGCCGGTCGGCGTAGTGCGCGGCCAGCTCCTCCAGCGCCGCGGGCAGGGGGAGTCCGGCGGTCGCGGCGCCGACGCCCTGGGCCTGGAGGCCGTAGATCGGGACCTCACCGGGCAGGTCGCGGATCAGCCCGGTGTAGCACCAGCTGAGGCCGCCGGCCGGATGGACGGCGAACAGCGGGCGCTGCCGGCCGGGGGCCGCGGGCCGCAGCGGGAGCAGCACGTCGAGGGCGTCGGCGCCCGGGGAGCCGGCGGCGAGGGCCGCGTCGAGGGCGGCCACGGTGGACGCCTGGAACAGCGCCCCGATGCCGACCTCCAGGCCGAGCACCTCGCGGATCCGCCCGGCGAGGCGCACGATCAGCAGCGAGTGGCCGCCGAGCGCGAAGAAGTCGTCCTCGACACCGACCGACGCCAACCCCAGTACCTCGGCGAACAGTTCGCACAGCTGCTGCTCGCGCGGGCTGCGCGGCGGGCGGCCGGCACCGGCGGCGGGTGCCTCGGGGGCGGGCAGGGCCCGGCGGTCGAGCTTGCCGTTCGCCGTCAGCGGGAGGCGGTCGAGCAGGACGACGGCGGAGGGCACCATGTGGGCGGGCAGTTCGGCGGCGGCGTGGGCGCGCAGGTCCTCCGGCGTGGCGCCAGCGGTCGGGGCGCCAGCGGTCGGGACGCCGGCGGTCGGGGCGCCAGCGGTCGGGGAGCCAGCGGTCGGGGAGCCAGCGGTCGGGGCGCCGGCGGCCACCGCGTAGCCGACCAGCCGCTTGTCCCCCGGCACGTCCTCCCGGACCACCACGGCGGCGTCGGCGACGCCCGGGTGGGCGGCCAGCACGGCCTCGATCTCGCCGAGTTCGATCCGGAAACCGCGCAGCTTGACCTGCTGGTCGGCGCGTCCGAAGTACTCCAGCACACCGTCGGCGCGACGCCGGGCGAGGTCGCCCGAGCGGTACATCCGGGTGCCGCTCTCGCCGAAGAGCGCGGCGTACGGGTCGGCGACGAACCGGGTGGCGGTCAGCTCGGGGCGGCCGAGGTAGCCGCGGGCCAGGCCGGCGCCGGCCACGTACATCTCGCCGGTGACGCCGGGCGGGACGGGCTGGAGGTGCTGGTCGAGGACGTAGACCCGCAGGTCGGGGATGTTGACACCGATGGTGCTGCTGCTCCCGGCGGCGGCGCTCGCCCGGTCGAGGGCGACGTACGAGACGTGCACGGTGGTCTCGGTGATGCCGTACATGTTGACCAGGGTCGGCGCGTCCTCGGCATGCCGCTCGTACCAGTCGTCCAGGCGCCCCAGTTCGAGCGCCTCGCCGCCGAACACCACGTAGCGCAGGGCGAGTTCGCTGCCGGGTCGGTCCCGGTCGGCGGCGCTGAGCTGGTAGAAGGCGGACGGCGTCTGGTTGAGCACGGTGACCCGCTCGCGGGCGAGCAGTTCCAGGAAGGCCGCCGGGTCGCGGCTGACCAGGTGCGGGACGACGACCAGGCGGCCGCCGTGCAACAGGGCGCCCCACAGCTCCCAGACCGAGAAGTCGAAGGCGTAGGAGTGGAAGAGCGTCCAGACGTCCTCGGCGCCGAAGCCGAACCAGTGGTCGGTGGCGGTGAACAGCCGGACCACGTTGCGGTGGGTGACGGGCACGCCCTTGGGCCGGCCGGTGGAGCCGGAGGTGTAGATGATGTACGCGGTGTCCCCGGCGTCCAGCGGGCGGGTCCGCTCGTGCTGGGCGAGCGGGACGGCCGGGTGGCGCTCGGACTCCGGGCCGTCGACCAGGAGTTGGCGCACCTCGTGGGCGGGCAGGCGGGGTGCGGTCGCCCGGTCGGTGAGCAGGGCGGCGGGGGCGGCGTCGGCCAGCATGTAGGCGAGCCGGTCGGCCGGGTAGTCGGGGTCGAGCGGCAGGTAGGCGGCGCCGGACTTGGCCACCGCCAGCAGGGCGACGACGAGTTCGAGCGAGCGCGGCAGGGCGAGCGCGACGATGGTGCCGGGGCCGATTCCCTCGGCGGCCAGCAGTCGGGCCAACCGGTCGGCGCGAGCGGCCAGTTCGGTGTAGTCGAGCCGATCGTCACGGTAACTGACGGCGACGGCGTGCGGGTTGGCGGCTGCGGCTGCCTCGAAGAGGTCGGGCAGGGTCGCAGCGCTCGGGGCGGCGGGCGCCGGGGCGGTCTGGAGGGTCTGGACGGCCTGGGCGGTCTGGACGGTTTGGACGGCCTGAGCGGCCCGGGCGGTCTGGACGGCCTGGGCGGCCCGTCCTCCGTTCCACTCGACCAGGGCGCGCAGCCGCTCCTCCTCGCCGATCAGCGGGAGCCGGCCGATCGGGGTGTCGGGCGCGGCCGCGGCGGCGGTGAGCATCCGGTCCAGGCGCTGCGCGAGGGCGGCCACGGTGGCGGCGTCGAAGAGGTCGGTGCGGTACTCCAGGAAACCGCCGATGCCGCCGCCGGGCAGTTCACCGGCGTTCAGGGTGAGGTCGAACTTGGCGGTGCCACTGGGGATCGCGGCGATGTCGGCGGCGAGGCCGCCGCCCAGCGCGATCCGCTCGTCCGGGCGGCTCTGCCAGGCGAGCATCACCTGGAACAGCGGGTGGCGGGCGAGCGAGCGGGCCGGGTTGAGCTCCTCGACCAGCCGGTCGAAGGGCAGGTCGGCGTGCTCGTGCGCGGCGAGCACGGTGTCGCGGGCCCGGGCCAGCAGTTCGCGGAAGGTGGGGTCGCCGGACGTGTCGGTGCGCAGCACCACGGAGTTGACGAAGTAGCCGACCAGTGCGGCCGCCTCCTCGTCCTCGCGGCCGGCCACCGGGGTGCCGACCGGGATGTCAGTGCCCGCGCCGTGCCGAGTGAGCAGGGCGGCGAGCCCGGCCTGGACGGCCATGAAGACGGTGCTGTCGGCGGCCCGGGCGAGCCCGGCCAGGGCGGCGTGCGCCTCGGCCCCGAGGGTGAAGGGCACGGTGGCGCCCTGGTGGCCCGCGACGGCCGGCCGGGGGCGGTCGGTGGGCAGCTCCAGTTGGTCGGGCAGCCCGGCGAGCGCGGCGCGCCAGTACTCCGTCTGCCGGACGGCCGGCGGGCTGGGCGCGTCGGCGGTGCCGAGCCGATCCCGCTGCCAGACCGCGTGGTCGGCGAACTGGACGGCGAGCTGGGGCAGTTCCGGTGCGCGTCCGGCAGTCCTGGCGGCATAGGCGGCGGCCAGGTCGCGCAGCAGCGGCGTGGTGGAGGCGCCGTCGCTCGCGATGTGGTGGAGCAGCAGGAGCAGGGTGTGCCGTTCCGCTCCTCGCCCGACCTCGGCGAACAGCGTGGTGCGCAGCGGCGGTTCGGCGGTCAGATCGAAGGCGTACCGGACGGCCTCGGCCAACGCTCCGTTCCCGTCGTGCAGTTCGACGTCCGCCGACGGCAGGATGCGCTGGTACGGCGTGCCGTCCGGCTCCTCCCCGTAGACGGTGCGCAGGACTTCGTGCCGGGCGGCGAGGTCACCGAGGGCGAGGGTGAGGGCGCGCCGGTCGAGCGGTCCGGTGAGGGTGAGGGCGAGCGGGATGTTGTAGGTGGGGCTGGGGCCTTCGAGCCGGTGCAGGAACCAGAGTCCGCGCTGGGCGGGCGAGAGCGGCATCCGCTCGGTGCGATGGACCGGGACCGGGCGCGAGCGCGGGGTGTGGCGCGGCTGCGGCGTCCCGGCCGCCCCCAGGTGGGCGGCGAGGCCGGCCGGGGTCGGCTGCCGGAACACGTCGGCGAAGCCGACCGGGGCGGTGAAGGTGTCGCGCAACCGGGCGGCCAGCCGTCCGGCGAGCAGCGAGTGGCCGCCGAGGTCGAAGAAGGAGGCGTCCCGGCCGGGCGCCCGCGGCAGGCCGAGGACCTCGGCGAACAGACCGCAGACCAGCTCCTCCTGGGGCGTGGCCGGGGCGGTGGCGGCGGTGAGCGAGGCGGCGGTGGCGGCGGCCGGCTCGGGCAGGGCCCGGTGGTCGAGCTTGCCGTGGGCGGTGCGCGGCAGTTCGTCCAGCAGCAGGACGGCCGCCGGGACCATGTGCGCGGGCAGCCGGGCGGCGAGCGCGGCGCGCAGCTCGTCCGGGTCGGGCGCACCACCCCCGGGGACGGTGCCGCCCTCGGGTGTGCTGCCGCCCTCGGGTGTGCTGTCGCCCTCGGGTGCGCTGTCGCCCTCGGGTGCGCTGTCGCCCTCGGGGACGGTGCCGGTCTCGGGAACGGCGTAGGCGAGCAGGCGCTTGCCCTGCGGACCGGGACGGGCGATCACCACGGCCCGGGCGACGCCCGGCAGGCCGGCGAGAACGGTGGCGATCTCGCCGGGCTCGATCCGGAAACCGCGGATCTTCACCTGGTCGTCGGCCCGGCCGAGGAACTCCAGGGTTCCTCCGGGGCGGCGACGGGCGAGGTCGCCGGTGCGGTACATCCGGCTGCCGGGCGGTCCGAACGGATCGGCGACGAAGCGCTCGGCGGTGAGGTCGGGGCGGCCGAGGTAGCCGCGGGCCAGGCAGGCACCGGCCACGTACAGCTCACCGGTGACGCCGTCGAGCACGGGACGCAGCGAGCCGTCCAGGACGTAGGCGCGGGAGCCGCGCACCACCCGGCCGGTCGGGGCGCCGTCCGGGCCCGGGGTCCAGGCGTAGGCGTCGACGGTGGTCTCGGTCGGGCCGTAGAGGTCGACGGGGTGCAGGCCGGGGACGGCGGTCAGGCGCTGCCAGAGCGCGGGCGGGGTGGCCTCGCCGCCGACCACGAGGACGGACGGGCGGTGCCGGCCATCGTCCAGGATGCCTTCGGCCAGCAGGACTTCGAGGTAGGAGGGGGTGAGGTCGAGGTAGTCGATGCCCTCGCGGTCGAGGTGGGCGGCCAGGGCGGCCGGGTCGCGGTAGGTGGCGTCATCCAGCAGGTGGAGTTCGTGGCCGTGGACCATCCAGAGCACCGGGTCCCAGGAGGCGTCGAAGGCGAACGAGGCGCTGTGGGCGACGCGCAGCCGGTCCCGGCCGGTGCGGCGCAGTGCGGGGGTGATGTGGTCCTCGCCGAGGCCGGCGTGCAGATTGGCCAGCGAGGCGTGGGTGACCACCACCCCCTTGGGGCGGCCGGTGGACCCGGAGGTGTGCAACACGTAGGCCGGGTCGCGCAGTTGGGGTGCGGCTGGGGCGGTGCCGGGCTCGGTGCCGGGCTCGGTGTCCGCCTCCCCCGGCGGGGCGGTGTCCGCCTCCCCCGGCGGGGCGGTGTCCGTCTCCTCCGACGGGACGGCGCCGGCCTCTCCCAGCCGGACGGCGGGCAGACCGGCGGGCAGGTCGAGGACGGCGAGGGTCTCGACGGTGCCGACCGCGCAGAGCGGGCGGGCGTCGGACAGCACGGCGGCGAGGCGCTGCGCGGGGTGGGTGAGGTCGAGCGAGACGCAGGCGCCACCCGCCTTGAGGACGGCGAGCATCGCGACCAGGGTGTCGGTGCCGCGCGGCAGGGCGATCGCGACCGGCGATCCCGCGCGGACGCCGAGGGCGGTCAGGCGGTGGGCGAGGCGGTTGGCGGCGCGGTCGAGCTGCCGGTACGTCAAGGAGGTTGAGCCGGATCGGACGGCGACGGCGTCCGGCGTGCGGGCGGCCTGACCGGCGAACAGCTCGGGCACGGTCCGCCCGACCGGCGGCTCGGCGCGGCCGGCGGTGGCGAGGCGCAAGCCCTCCGGGTCGAGCAGGTCGATCCGGGCGATCGGCGCCCGCGGATCGGTGAGCAGGAGGTCGGCGAGGGCATCGAGGTAGCGCAGCAGGCCGTCCCGGTGCGCGGCGAGGGAGGCGGCGCCGTGGCGGGCCGGGTCGGCGTCGAGGACCAGGCGCAGCGCGCCGTCCGGACCGGGCGAGACGTTCAGGGCAAGGTCGTCCACCGGGCCGGCGGCGAGGTTGCGGACGGTGCCGGGCAGGCCGGCCAGGTCGAGGTCGCTCTCGAAGGCCTTGATGTTGACCATCGGGCCGAACAGGGCACGGCGGTCGCCCGTGCGACCGAGGTCGCGGCGCAGGTCCTCCAGCGGGTAGCGCTGATGGCGGCGGACGGCGCGCAACTCGCGGACCACCGTGCGCAGGAGGGTCTCGGCGCTGTCGGCGGGGTGGACGGCGAGGCGCAGCGGGAGCACGTTGGCGGCGGCGACGGGGGTGCGCAGGGCGGCCGGGCCTCGGCGGTTGGCGAGCGGCAGGCCGAGGACGACGTCCTGGGCGCCGGTCAGGCGGTGCAGGTAGCCGGCGGTGGCGGCGAGGAGCAGTTCGGCCCAGGTGGCGCGGGCGGTGGTGGCGGCGCGTTCCAGGCGGTCGCGGGTGCCGGCGGGGAGGTCGGCAGCGAGGCGGATGCCCGCACCGGGGGTGGGGGTTGGGGAGATGACGGGGGCGGGTTCGGGGGTGCCCGGGAGGGTCGCCGGGGTGTCGGCGTCGGTCAGCCGGGCGGACCAGTGGGCGCGGTCGGCCGCGTACTCCGCGCCCCCTCGGTAGGCGGCCTCCTCGGCGGCGGCCTCGGCGAGCGTGGCGAACGGGGTCGGGGCGGGTTCGGCGCCAGTGGTGCGCGCGGTGTAGACGGCGGCGACCCGCTCGCCGAGGAGGGTCAACGCGTAGGCGTCGACGGCGAGGTGGTGGATGCGGCGGTACCAGATCCGGCGGTCGTCACCGAGCCGGATGAGCGCGTGGGTGAACAGCGGGCCTTCGGCGAGGTCGGCCCGACGGGCGAGGTCGGCGCGCATCCAGGCCTCCGCCGCACCGGCGGGGTCGGCGGTGGCGCGCAGGTCGAGGCGGTGCAGCGGCCAGTGACGGCCCGGGCGCGGCCGCTGGCGGGGCGTGCCGTCCGGGCCGGTGACGACGACGACGCTCAGCGCCTCCGCCTCCTCCACCGCCTGCCGCAGCGCCTGCTCGAACCGGTTCTCGTCGAGCGGGCCGGTGATCTCGACGGCGTCGCCGGTGTTGTAGGCCGGGCTGTCCGGGTCGAGGGCCTGGGCGTACCAGATGGCGGCCTGAGCGGCGAGCAGGGGGATGTCGGCGGTCTGGGTTTCGACGGCGGGCATGGGGTGGAGAGCTCCTCGGGGATCCGGAACGCCTTACTTAGGTTAGCCTAATCTAACTTCATATGATCTGGTCAACGGCTCGGGAAAGTCCGAGCCCTGACACTCCGGAGGCGCCACCCATGCCCCTGCCCGAGCCGCCGACCACGCCTCTCGCCGAGGCCAAACAGGCCATCCGCGAACGCGTCCACGCGCACCGCGCGGACCTCCTCGCGCTCAGCCGCCGCATCCACGCCCACCCCGAGACCGCCTTCGAGGAGCACCTCGCGGCCGCCTGGTGCGCCGAACTCCTGGGCGCGCACGGCTACTCGGTCACCGCGCCCGCGCACGGACTGGCCACCGCCTTCGACGCGCGCCTCGGCAGCGGGCCGGTCACCGTCGCGCTGGTCTGCGAATACGACGCGCTGCCCGGGCTCGGACACGCCTGCGGACACAACCTGATCGCCGCCGCGGGGATCGGCGCGGCGCTCGGGCTCGCCCCGTACGCGGACGAACTCGGGCTCACCGTACGGGTGATCGGCGCGCCGGCCGAGGAACGCGGGGCGGGCAAGGCGCTCCTGCTGGAGGCGGGGGCGTTCGACGGAGTGGACGCGGCGATGATGGTCCACCCCTGCCCCGTCGAGGTCGCCGACTTCCGCTCCTTCGCACTCGGCACCCTGTCCGTCCGCTACACCGGTCGGGCCGCCCACCCGAGCCTCGACCCGCACCGGGGGCGCAACGCCGCCGACGCGCTCACCGTCGCGCAGGTCGCGATCGGGCTGCTGCGCCAGCAACTCCCGCCGCAGTGGCGGGTGCACGGCATCACCACGGCGGCGGGGACGGCACCCAACCTGATCCCCGACAGCGCGAGCGCCGAGTACGAGATCCGCGCCTCGGCGGCCGAGGACCTCGCCGAGCTGCGCTCCCGGGTCGAGGCCTGCTTCCACGCGGGGGCGCTCGCCACCGGGTGCGAGGTGGAGCTGACCCGGCCCGAGCCGGACTACCTGGACATGCGCTCCGATCCCGGACTGCTGGCGCTCTGGCGGGCCAACGCGGCGGCGCTCGGCCGGCCGGAACCGGTCGAGAGCGGACCCTTCGCCTGCACGGACATGGGGAACGTGTCGCACGTGGTGCCGTCGATCCATCCGGTGCTGGACATCACCGGCGGCGCCTGCGCCCCGCACGAGGCGGCGTTCGCCGAGGCGTCGCTGGGCGCGGAGGCGGAACGGGCGCTGCTGGACGGCGCGGTGGGGATGGCTTGGACGGCGGTGGACCTGGCGGCAGGCCGGGCGGCGGGTCCGGCGGCGACGAACGGATGACAGCCGACAACTTTCAGCGAACAGATAACGAAATCTGTTCGCTGAAAGTTGTCATCTGAAAGCTGTCCGCCCTCCCGGCCCCCGTCCCTCGGCCCCCTCACCCCCCGAGCAGCACCCCCGGCGCCACCCGTACCGCCGTCACACCCAGCTCCCGCACCAGTTCCCCGACCCGCCCCTCCTGCCCCGGGTCGGCGAGCACCACCGCGGCGCCCGTCCGCAGTGGCCACAGGTACTCCCAGAGCGGCAGGCCCAGGTGCAGCACCCGGTCCCCCGGCCCGAGCGGGTGCTCGGCCTGGAGCTCGCGCACCCGGCGGTCCGCCTCGGCGTGGGTGAGCCGGACGGCCGTCGGGCGCCCGCCCGGGCCGTACCCGACGCAGAGCAGGTGCTGCGGGGTGAGCGCCCGGGGCGGGTCGGTGGGCAGTTCGCCGTCCGTCTCCAGCCCCGCGAGCGCGCCCGGCACCCCTTCCCCCAGCACGCAGACCGGAGTGTTCTCCGCGAGCAGCCGCTCCCGTCGCCCGGGCGCGTCCGCCGGGTCCAGCGGCAGGTACGCCGCACCCGCCTTCGCCACCGCCAGCAGCGTGGTCAGCAGTTCGTCCGGCCGGCGGAAGCCCGCCAGGCCGACCACCGCACCCGGACGGGCACCACGGGCGGCCAGGGCGCGTGCCAGCCGGTTGGCCGCGGCGTTCAACTCCCGGTAGCCGACGGTCTCCCCGTCCGCGAGCACCAGGGCCGGCGCGTCCGGTGTCCGGGCCGCCTGCGCCTCGACCGGCCCCACCACGGTGGTCGCCGGGTACCGCACCGCCCGGCGTGGCAGCGGAGGAAGCCCGGGAGGCGCCGTCCGCCCCGCCGGGTGCGCCTCCGTTCGCACCGACCCGCCGACGGCGCCCGGGGCCGCCTCCCGGACCCCCGCCGCCATCACGCCGCTCCCAGCAGCTCGGCCCAGGCCTCGATCGCCGGGCGCTCCGCGAGTTCGACGAACGCCACCTCGGCCCCCTCCTCCCGCCAGCGTGCGGCGAGCGTCATCAGCCGGATGGAGTCCAGCCCCCAGTCGACCAGGTTCTCGTCCAGCGGGATCTCCGCCGGGTCCTCGCCGAGCAGGTCGGCGACCTCGGCCCGGATCCGCTCCACCGTGAAGCCCACGCCCGTCACTTCCCGCCCACCCCTTCGAGTTCTCCGACCACCGACGCGCCCACGGCCGCACCTGCGCCCGTGGCCGTGGCCGTGGCCGCACCCAGCATCCCGAGCACCGTCTCCGCCGTGGCGACCATCCCGCAGCGTCCGGCCACCCAGGCCAGCGCGCCGCGGTGCTCCGCCGGGCCGAAGTCCGCGACCGCGTCGGCCACCACGAAGGCCTGCACGTCCCTCATCCAGGCGTCGCAGGCGGTGGCCTGCACCCCGATGTGCGCGTACACGCCGGTGATCACCAGCTGGTCCCGCCCCTGCTCGCGCAGCATCCGGTCCAACTCGGTGCGCACGAAGGCGCTGTACTTCCACTTGGTGAGCACGGTGTCCCCCGGCTCCGGGGCGACGGTCTCGGCGATCGCGGTGGCCCGCGGGTCGTCCGGGATGCCCGGACCCCAGAAGTCCTGCTGCAGCCCGCGATCGGCCGGGCTCTGTCCACCGAGTTGCGCCGAGTAGACGACGGGGATGCCCGCGGCACGCGCGGCCGAGGCCAACGCCGCGACGTTGCCGAGGAGTTCGGGCACCGGTGCGACGTCGGCCCGGTAGGCGTCCAGGAAGTGGTTCTGCAGGTCGTGCACCAGCAGGACGGCCCGGGCCGGGTCCACCGTCCAGGAGACCCGGTTGGCCGGCAGTTCCTCGGCGGCGGGCATGGGATAGCGGGGAATGCGGGGCAAGCCCACGGTGGTGTTCCTTTACTGGATCTCGGCTGGATCCCGGCTGGATCTCGGAAGCCGGTTGCGGATGCGCGGATGCGGCGGATGCGGCGGATCAGCGGGCGGTCAGCGAGGCCGCGATCGCGGCGCGCAGGTCCTTCTTGCTGACCTTCCCGATCCCGGTGGCCGGGAAGGCGTCGACGAACTCGACCCGGTCCGGCACCTTGTACTCGGCGAGTCCTCGCTGCCGCACGAATCGCTTCAACTCGACGCCCTTCGGGGGATGTTCACGGTACTCGGCGCGCAGCACCAGGTACGCGCAGGTGCGCTCGCCCAGGTACCGGTCGGGCATCGACACCACCGCCGCGTCGTGCACCGCGGGGTGCGCGAGCAGGTGGTTCTCGATCTCCTCGGCGGCGACCTTCTCGCCGCCCCGGTTGATCTGGTCCTTGGCCCGCCCCTCGACCACCAGGTGGCCGGTCGGGGTGCGCCGGACGAGGTCCCCGGTGCGGTAGAACCCGTCCTCGGTGAAGGACGTGGCGTTGTGGTCCGGCGCGTTCCAGTAGCCGCGGATGGTGTACGGCCCGCGGGTCAGCAGGTGGCCGGTGACGCCGTCGGGCAGGTCCCGGTCCTGGTCGTCCACCACCCGGACCTCGTCGTCCGGCGAGATCGGCCGGCCCTGGGTGGTGGTGATCAGCTCCTCCGGGTCGTCCAGCCGGGTGTAGTTGACCAGCCCTTCGGCCATCCCGAACACCTGCTGGAGCGTGCAGCCCAGCACCGGCCGTACCCTCCGGGCCGCCTCCGTGCTGAACTTGGCGCCGCCGACCAGCAGCACCTCCAGGCTCTCGTATCCGCGGGTGCCGCGCTCGGCGGCCTCCAGCCAGAGCAGCGCGAGCGGCGGCACCAGCCCGGTGATGGTCACGCCCTCGCGCTCGATCAGCGGGAAGGCCGTCTCCGGGGCGGGCTGCGGGCAGAGCACCACCCGGCCGCCGGCATACAGGGTCCCGAGCGAACCCGGGGAGCTGAGCGGGAAGTTGTGGGCGGCGGGCAGCGCGCACAGGTACACGCTGTCCGCGTCCTGCCCGCACAGCTCGACCGAGCCGCGCAGCGAGTAGATGTAGTCGTCGTGGGTGCGCGGGATCAGCTTCGGCACACCGGTGCTGCCGCCGGAGAGCTGGAGGAAGGCGACGTCCCCGGGCCCGGGCTCCCCGCCGAAGGCCTCCGGACCGGGCCCGTCGCAGGGCACGTCCGCGAGCCGGACGTGCTCCCCCGGGTCCTCGCCTGCCACCAGCACCAGTCGCAGCGCGGGGTTCTCCGCCCGTACCCGGCAGGCGAGTTCGCGGTAGTCGTAGCCGCCCTCGACGGCCGGCACCACGTACCCGGCCGCCTCGGTGAAGGAGCAGAAGTACCCGATCTCGGCGTACCGGTGGGCGGGCAGCGCGAAGACCGGCAGCGCGCCGATCCGGAAGAGCGCGAAGACGACTTCGAAGAACTCGGCGGCGTTGGGGAGCTGGACCACCACGCGGTCGCCGGCCCGGATGCCCCTGGCGAGCAGCCCGGCGGCCATCCGGTCGGCCCGGCGGTCGAGTTCGGCGTACGTCCAGCGCCGCTCCGCCGCCGCCACCGAGTGGCCGCCCGGGTCGACCACGGCGGTCCGCTCACCGTGCGCGGCGGCACGCTCGCGCAGCATCCGCCCGAAGGTCTCACCACGCCAGTGCCCGGCGGCCCGGTAGCGCTCGGCGAACTCGGCGGGATACGAGGTGAACCCCGCCAGGACGGTCTCCAGCGGCGTCACCGGGCCACCCCCACGGCGTCCAGGAAGGTGCGGAACTTGGCGCTGGTCTCGGCGAGTTCGGCCTCCGGCCGGGACTGCTCGACCACACCCGCGCCGGCGTACACCCGCAGCGTCCGCTGGTCCGCCTCCGCGCAGCGGATGGTGACCACCCACTCGCCGTCGCCGGTCGCGTCCTCCCAGCCGACCATGCCGGTGTAGAGGCCGCGGTCGAAGGGCTCGACCTCGCCGATCACCCCGCGCGCCAGGTCCGTCGGCGTGCCGCAGACCGCCGGGGTGGGATGCAGCGCGCAGGCCAGTTCCAGGGCGGAGACCGCCGGGTCGGCCAGCTCGCCGCGGATCGTGGTGGCCAGGTGCCACATCGCCGCCGTCCGCACCAGCGTGGGCCGTTCGGGCACCTCCAGGGTGCGGCAGTACGGCGCCAGCGCTTCGCGAATGGCGTCCACCACGACAGCGTGCTCGTGCAGGTCCTTGGGCGACTCCAGCAGTGCGGCGGCCCGCCGGACGTCCTCGCCGAGGTCCTCGCTGCGCGGCACCGAGCCGGCCAGCGGGTTGGCCAGTACGGCCGGCCCCCGCCGGGAGAGCAGGAGTTCGGGGCTGGCGCCGATCAGGGTGCGGCCGCCGCCGGCCGGGACGGCGAAGGTGTAGCCACCCGGGTCACGCCGGGCCAGCCGCTGCAGGATGGCGGGCAGGTCGAGCGGCCCGGCGGTGCTCAGCTCCAGCGTCCGGGCCAGCACCACCTTGTTCAACTCCCCACCGCGCAGCCGCTCGACGGCCGCGGCGACGCCCGCCCCGTACGCCTCCGGCGCGGGCACCGGGCTGATCCGCCAGTCGGCCCGCTCGACCGGCGGCGCGGGCAGCGCGATCAGCGGGTCGTCCCGCAACGCCCCTGCGGTGCGGACCCGGGCGGGGACGGCGAGTTCGACCCGGCTGTCCCGGTCGAACGCCACCGCGCCCACCACCAGCGGCCGTTCGATCCCGGTCCGGCCGGCCTCGGCCAGCGTCTCGGCCACCCGCACGGGCAGCGGCCGCCCGTCCTGCGGCACCCGGGCGTGCACGCCGGAGCCGAGCAGGGTGCGGGTCGGCGAGGCGAAGAAGGCCTCGTCGGAGCCGGCCCGGTACTGGCCGAGCAGTCCGCTGGCCGCACCGATGACGGCGTGGTCCGAGCCCCCGGCAAGGGCGTTCGCCGGGGCGCCGGGACCGGCGGGTACCGGCCCGGCAGTGATCGGCCCGGCGGGGGCGTGGTGCACCGTGGTCACGGTGTTCTCTCCAGTCTGGGGGGTTCTACGGGAGGACGGGATGGGGGCGGTGCCGCTCGGCGCCGCTCAGGCGCGCAGGGTCGCGCCGCCGTCGACGTACAGGTCGTGCATGGTGATGTGCCGCGCCCGGTCGGAGGCCAGGAACACCACCGCCTCCGCGATGTCGGCGGGCGCGGCGATCCGGCCGAGCGGGATGCCGACCCGCCAGGCACTCAAGTCACCGTCGATCACCCGGCGTTCGGCCGCCTCGACGTCCTCGCCCCACAGCGCGCGCTGCATCTCGGTGTCGGTCGAGCCGGGCGACACCACGTTGCACCGCACCCCGGACCGGGCGAGCTCCAGCCCCAGGCAGCGGGTGAACATGGTGGCCGCGGCCTTGGACGCCGCGTAGGCGGCCATCCCGGCCCGCGGCACCCCGGCGGCGTTGGACCCGACGGTCACGATCGCCCCGCGCCCGCGGGCCGCCATCCGGCGGCCGACGGCACGACTGGTGTGGAAGACGCCGTCGGTGTTCACGGCGAAGGTGTCGGCCCAGTCGTCGTCGGTGAGTTCGACGGCCGGGGCGGTGCGCAGGATGCCCGCGACGTTCACCAGTGTGCCGATCGGGCCGAGTTGGTCCTCGATCAACTCCACTGTCTCGTTCACGGATTTGGCCTCCGAGACGTCCAGGACGTACGGACGCACGGACGGGACCTCGGCCACCAGGGCATCGAGCCCTCCGGGCTTGCGGTCCACCGCCGCGACGACGGCACCTTCGGCCACCAGCGCCCGGACCACGGCGACGCCGATGCCCTGTCCGGCTCCGGTGACCATCGCGACGGCACCGGCGAATTCGGACTGTTGCTGCACGGGACATCCCCTCCGACCAGCGAGATTAGGCAAGCCTAACCTAACACAGCTGTTCGCCCGTGCCGATAGTCTGTGCGAACGTCAACTCGCCCCGGACACGGAGAAGCCGCCCGCCCCGGATGGGGCGGACGGCGTCGGGTTCACCCTCGTTCCGGTCCTACGGGCCCAACGGCAGGCGGCTCGCACAGGCAACGACGGTGGCGGCGGACGGCGAGGCTGGCCTTGATGTCGTCCCCTCGACGGGGCACGGCAGCGACAGCCGGTCGACTGTCGGAGCCTCGTGTCCGCCCGTGGGCGGCTAGCGCGGGACGGCGGGGGCCGTCGAAGCCTTGGCAGTAGCCGAGTTGGGCTTGACGGGCGCCACGGCGGAGGGCCCCGTGGCGGAAGGCGTAGTGGAAGGCGTGGTGGCGGAGGGCGCCGTGGCGGAAGCGCCGGAGGCGGCAGGCGCAGCCCCGCCGGGGGCAGTCGGTGCCGGGGAGAGGCCCGTGCAGCCGCGCAGGCCGTCGCGGCGCTTGAGGGCGGCCTCGGCGGTGGCGCCGGTGATCGGCTCCGGGATGCCCTTGTCGTCGATGGTGGCCGGGGTGAAGACCTCGCCGGTCACCTTGCCGTCGCCGGTCAAGGTCAGGGTGGTGACGCCGGTCTCGTTGGAGTTGGCGTAGTTGGAGGTGCCGTACCAGAGGAAGTTGCCGAAGCCGTACCCGATGTACGTGCTGCCGAGCATGCCCGAGCCGACCATGGTGTGCGCGTGGGTGCCGACCACCGCGGTGGCGCCCGCGGTGGCGAGCTTCTTGGCGATGGCGGTCTGCGCGGCGGTCGGGCAGGCCTTGCCCTCGTCGCCCCAGTGCAGGTAGACGAGCACCACCGGGGCCTGCTGCTTGGCCGTCTCCACCGCCTTGACCAGCGCCGGGACGTCCAGCGCCGAGGCGATGCCCGGCTTGTTGGCGCCGGCCCGCCACTTCTGGTTGGTGATGTCCTCGACCTGGCTGGCGGCGACCACCGCGACCTTCACCCCGCGCACGGTGGCGACGTACGGGGCGTACGCCTCCTTGGCGTTGCGCCCGACGCCGACCACCGGGATCGGTGAGGAGTCCTTGGCGGCAAGGGTGTCGGTGAGGCCGTCGGCGCCGAAGTCCACGGCGTGGTTGTTGGCCATCGAGACGACGTCGACGCCCGAGTCCTTGAGCACCGACAACGCCTTGGGCGAGGTGCGGAAGGTGTACGTCTTCGGCTCCGGGGCGCCGCGCCCGGTGATCGCGGTCTCCAGGTTGAGGACGGACAGGTCGGCGTCGGCGAGGGTGCGGGAGATCGGTCCGAGCGCCGGCTCGGGCGGCTGGACGGCCAGCCGGGGCGCGGTGCGGCCCTCGAAGTGGACGTCGCCGGCGAACGCGACGGTGATGGTGCCGTCCGGCCGGGGTTCGGTGTTCTTGGCCGGGGCCGTGCCGGAGGATGTGCCGTCCGGCGCGGCGGACGTGCTCGGCGGAGCGGGGGCGGCGGAGGCCGGAGCCGGGTCGGGGTCGTCCGGCCCGCAGGCGGCGACGGCGGTCAGTCCGACGAACAGCGCGACGGCGGCCGCGGCACGGCGCATGAGTGGATCCCCCCGAGGATGATGCGAGATCGGTCAGCCTACGCCACCTGATCGCCACCTTCCGGACCCGAGTCCACAACATTCCGGACACAACCGGACGCCGACGGGACCACCGTGCGGGGCGCCACCGGAACCGGCCGACCGGCCCGCATTCGACCTGGCCCATGCCCGACCTGGCCCGCCCGTCCCAATCGCCCCGGCCCCTCCGGCCACCGCGTCCCTGGCGCGGAGGCGGGCGGGCGCGCAGCGTGGTGTGGAGGGAGCGGCCCCAGCATCCGAGCCCCGGAGGTGTGACGTGATGGCCGGCAACCAACCCTCCCCTGTGGGCGGCGGACCCGGCACCGACCGGGAGCGCCGGATCGTGGTCGGCATCGACGGCTCCGAGCCGTCGAAGACGGCCCTGCGCTGGGCGGTCGGCCAGGCCGTCCTGACCGGGGCCACGGTGCACGCGGTGGCCGCCTGGGAGTACCCCTCGCTGTACGGCTGGTTCGCGCCGATGGTGGACGACGGCTTCGAACGGACCGCCCGCCGCACGCTGAGCGCCGAGATCAACGAGATCCTCGGCCCGGACCGCCCGGTGGAGGTCCGGGAGAGCCTGGTCCTCGGCCATGCCGCCGAGGTGCTGCTGGAGGCCGCCGCGGACGCCGACCTTCTGGTGCTGGGCAGCCGCGGCCGGGGCACCTTCGCCCGGACCCTGCTCGGCTCGGTGTCCACCCGCTGCGCCGTGCACGGGGCCTGTCCGGTGGTCATCGTCCGCTCCGGAGTGACGGCGGGCCCGTCGCGGTCCGTGGCCGGCCGAGCCGAGCGGAGCGCCCCGGGCGCCGTGCGCACCAAGGACTGGCAGCTCAGCCTGCACGTGGTCGAGGACGAGGACACCACCCGGGTGCACGCCGTGCTGGACGCCGACGGCGACGTCCTGCACAGCGACACCCGTTCCCGCCGCAACCCCCACGACGCCCCCGCCCCGGAGGTCGGCGACGAGTTCGCGGTCGGCCGTGCCCTGGTGGACCTCGGCCACCAGCTGCTGCGCGCGGGTGTCCACGACGCCACCGGTGTGGTCGAGGAGTGAGCGGGCGCCCGGGCACGCGCCAAGTGCGGAACGTCGGGTGCGGAACGCCAGGTGGGGGGCACGGGGCGTGGGGCGTGGGGCTCGCACGCGAGCCGGGGTGTGCGCACGGGCCGCACGCGGTAGGAGATGCTGAATCGCCGCACGTCCGTCCCCCCACCGCGCCCCGACCGGAAGGGCCAGCCCTGCCATGGACACCACCCCGGGCCCCGGAGGCCCCGCCCCGGAAGCCCCCGCCACCGACGGCGTGCCCGAGGAGGCGCGCACCGACGCGCCCGCCTGCACCTCCGACGGCACCCCCAACGGCGCGCCCGCCCCGAAGGGCGCCCCCATGTCGGACTTCACGCCCACCGAGCGCGCCCGAGGCCGCGCGCTGCGCCGCGCCCAGCTGCCGTGGGCGCTGGGTGGGCGGCTGGCGGGCCTGGCGCTGACCCTGCTGATCGGCCTCACCCCGGCCGGCGCCGCCCTGGTGACCACCGCCGGTGGCTGGTTCGGTGGCTCCCGGACGGCCGAGGTGACGGCCGGCGCGGCAGCCCTGGTGCTGCTCGGCCAAGCTCTGCGCCTGCCGTTCGGCGCCGGGGCCCGTACCGTCCGGGCCCGGTACGGGCTGGTGACCCAGGGCTGGGCCGGCTGGGCGCTGGACACCGTGCGCGGCCTCGGTCTGGCCCTGGTCCTGTTCCTCCCGCTCGCGCTCGGGCTGTTCGCGCTGACCGCCTGGTCGCCACAGCACTGGTGGCTGCCGGCGGCGGGCGCGGCGGCGCTGCTGACGGCCGCGCTCTCCTTCCTCCACCCGCTGCTCATCGAGCCGGTGTTCAACCGCTTCACCTCGATGCCCCCGGGGGAACAGCGCACCGCCCTGCTGGCGCTGGCCGAGCGGGACGGCGTCCGGGTGCGGGACGTCCTCGTGGCGGACGCCTCCCGCCGCACCACCGCGCTCAACGCGTACGTGTCCGGGTTCGGCGCGACCCGGCGGATCGTCGCGTACGACACCCTGCTGACCACCGCCGCGCCGCGCGAGGTGGAACTGGTGGTGGCGCACGAGCTGGGCCACGTCAAGAACCGTGACGTACCGGTCGGCACCGCGCTGGGCGCGGTCGGCGCGGCGGTCGCGGTGGCCGCGCTCGGCCTGCTGTCGGCCTGGCGGCCGCTGCTGGACGCCGCCGGTGCGACGGACCCGGCGGACCCCCGGGCGCTGCCGCTGCTCGCGGCGCTCGCGGCGCTGCTGGGTGCGCTGTCGGGGCCGCTCCAGTGCGCGGTGAGCCGCCGGATCGAGTCCCGGGCGGACCGGCACGCGCTCGAACTGACCGGGGACGTCGAGCAGTTCGTGGCGATGCAACGCAGACTGGCCGTGGCGAACGTCTCCGATGTCGACCCGCCGAGGGTGCTTGAGCTACTGTTCGCCACTCATCCGAGTGCGACCGGCCGGATCGCCGCCGCCCGCGCCTGGCAGGCCACGTCGGCGTGAAGCACATCGGGCGGAGCGCGTCGGGGCGGAGGCTCCGAGCGGGAGGCGTCGGGGGGGCGTCGGGGCAGCGCACAAACCCGGGTAAATCCGTTGTATAGTGCAACAAATATCGAGGAGGTAGGGAACCCCGTGCCCGGCCGCCAGTCGTCCATCGACACCATCCAGCGCGAGCTGACCGCCTTCGCCCGCCGCGCCCGGCACAAGGCCTCCCAGCTGCACCCCGACCTCTCCCTGGTCACGTACAGCATCCTCGACCTGATCACCGAGCGCGGCGGCTGCCGGGCCGCCGACGTGGCCGCGCACTTCATGCTCGACAAGTCCACCGTCAGCCGCCAGGTCACCGCCCTGGAGAAGCTCGGTCTGCTGGCCCGGGAGACCGACCCGGACGACCAGCGCGGCCAGATCCTGCGCGCCACCGAAGCCGGTCTCACCCTGCTGCGGGACGCCAACGAGCAGCGGCGCCTCTCCTTCACCACGCGCTTCACCGACTGGTCCGACGAGGACGTCGCCCGATTCGCCGACTACCTGGCCCGCTACGGCGCGGAGGGCTGACCCGCCCGTCGACCACAGCGACCCGAGGGGCGGAGGGCAGCCCGAGGACGGCGAGAGGGCAGCGCGAGGACGGCCAGGCGGCCGCCCGGCGCGACGCCTCCGGGTGCGCCCCGCCGCCCCCACGGTGTACAGAGGAGGAGTGCCCCTCCGGCAGCGCCCCGATGCGCCGCAGCCGCCGCTCGCGCCGCATCCCCCCGACCGCCGCCGCACCTGGCGGCCCGACCGCCGGGTGCTGACGGCGCTCACCCTTGCGCTGATCGTGCTGATCACCGTGGTCGACATCCTCTCCCCGCCTGACATCCACCTGGGCCCGCTGCTGATCGTCGCCCCCGCCCTCACCGCCTCCTTCGCCGGCCCCCGGGCCACCGCCGGGATCGCCGTGCTCGCGTTCACCGCGCTCACCGCGATCGGCGTCGTCCGGGACAGCCTGACCAGCTCCAACGTCCAGACCCAACTGGGCGCGCAACTGGTCGTCTCGGCGCTGATCGTCGGACTGCGGGTGCTGCGCGAGCGGCACGAGCGCGAACTGGCCCGGGTGCGCTCGGTGTCCGAGGCCGCCCAACGGGTCCTGCTGCGCCCGCTGCCGGAGCGGATCGGGCCACTGCACCTCGCCTCCGTCTACCTGGCCGCCGAGGCGGAGGCACAGGTCGGCGGCGACCTGTACGCGGCCGCCCGCACCGCCACCGGCACCCGGCTACTGGTGGGGGACGTGCGCGGCAAGGGCCTGTCCTCGCTCGGCGACGCGGCCCTGCTGCTCGGCGCCTTCCGCGCCGCCGCGCACCTGCACGCCGAGCTGCCCGACCTGGCCGCCTACCTGGACGGCAGCGTCAGCTGGGACCTCGCCCAGCTGGCCGAACAGTCCCGGCAGGCGCGGCTGCGCCTGTCGCCCTCCCCGGACGGCGCCGAGGAGAGCGGTGAGTCCGGCGAATCGTTCATCACCGCCGTCCTGCTCGACATCCCCGACGACGGCTCGCCGGTCCGCCTGATCGACTGCGGCCACCCGCCCCCGCTGTTGCTGCGCCCTGGCGGGATCACCGCCCTGGCCGCCCGCCATCCCGCCCCGCCGCTGGGCCTCGGCGAGCTCGTGCCGACACGGTACGAGGTGGAGAGCTTCCCGTTCCGCGCCGGCGACCGGTTGCTGATCTACACCGACGGCGTGATCGAGGCCCGCGACAGCCAGCGGCGCTTCTACCCGCTCACCGAACGCGTCACCGCCTGGCGCGCCGAGCGCCCCGCCGCCCTGCTCCACCGCCTGCGCCGCGACCTGCTCGCCCACGTCGGCGGCCGGCTGAACGACGACGCGGCCATGGTGGTGGTCGAGCGGCTGCCGTGAGGGCGCTGCGACGGGTGACGGCTTTCAACTTTCAGATGACAGATTTCGAAATCTGTCATCTGAAAGTTGTCATCTGAAAGCTGAAGCCTGTTCGCCGCCCTGCCCCGCCCTCACCCCAACCTTGTTCCCCGCCCAGCCCCACCCCGCCCTCGTCACACCACCCCGCGCACGTACCCCGTCGTCGTGCTCAGCCAGGCGAAGCCGAGGCGCTGGAGGATGGGGCGGCTCTGGTCGCTCGCGTCGACCTGGAGGTACTCGTAGCCGAGGTCGGCCGCGAGGCGGGCCCGGTGGGCGACGAGGGCCCGGTAGATGCCCCGGCCGCGCCAGTCGGGCGCGGTGCCGCCGCCCCAGAGCCCGGCGAACCCGGTGCCCGGGATCAGCTCCATCCGGGCGCCGCTGACCGGCCGCCCGCCGGCCATCGCGACGACCATACCGACCGTCCCGGTGCCGCGTCGCAGCTGGTCGAGCATCCGCTCACGCAGACCGGGGCTCTCAACACCGAAGGCCTGTTCGTGGGCCGCCATCAGCAGGTCCACCCCTGCCGGGTCGGTCACCGGAACCAGCCGGACCCCTTCGGGCAGGGCCACTTCGGTGGTCAGGTCCGCGATCCGGGCGACCATCAGCGCTTCGTCCGGCTCCGGGACGAAGCCGGCCGCGAGCAGCCGGGCGCCGAGGTCGGCGGGGCCGTCGTGGGAGTAGGCCTTCCACTCGAACTCCAGCCCCAGTTCGGCGAAGTGGCGCACCTGCGCGGCGATCGCCGCGTCCGCCCCGGCCTCGTCGAGGCCGGACCAGACCACGCCGTTCCAGCTGTACTGCGAGCCCACCTGCCGGACCACCACGCCATCACGCTCGATGCGGGTGCCGGGATCGGGCGGCGCGTTGCGCCGGATCCGGTCGTCGAACAGGGCGAGCACGTCGTCATGATCCATCCGTTCACTCCAACACGGTCCGGCCGCGCACGCCATCGGGTTTCCGCACCACCGGCCGCACACGGCGCTCCCCCGCAGGCACCCGGCCCTCCGTCCGGGCCCGGGCCCGGACCTGGACCCGGACCGGCCGGATCACCCCGCTCGGCGCCTCCGCCTCCCTGATGAAGCCCAATTGGGCACGGATGTCGCCCAGTTCGCCCATCCGCCAGGCGATCGGCGCACTACTGAGCCAGGTAGCCGCCGTCCACCGGCAGGACGACCCCGGTGACGAATGACGCGTCGTCCGAGGCGAGGAAGAGGACGGCGGCCGCGACCTCCGCCGGATCGCCGAGGCGCCCCATCGGGTGCCGCTTCTCGATCTCCCCGAGGTACTCGGCGCCGCCGGGCTCGTCGTACAGCCGGGCGACGCGCTCGGTGGTGATGGTGCCGGGGGCGACGGCGTTGACCCGGATGCCCCGGTCGGCCCATTCGACGGCGAGGTGCTTGGTGAGGCCGGAGGCGACGAACTTGGCGGGCCCGTACACCGCTTGGCCGCGCTGGCCGGCCTCGCCGGAGATGGAGGACAGGCAGACGATCGAGCCGCCGGGCCGCTCCTGCGCGGACATCGCCTGGATCGCGTACTTGCAGGTGAGGAACATGCCGCGGCCGTCCACCGCCATCACGTGGTCCCAGTCCTCGGCGGTCGCCTCGGTGATCTCCATCAGCGGGATGATCCCGGCGTTGGCGACCAGGACGTCCAGCCGTCCGTGCCGCTCGACGGCGGCCGTCACCATCCGGCGGGCGTCCTCCTCCCGGGCCACGTCACCGACCACCGTGCTGACGGCGCCCGGGAACCGCTCGGCCAGCCGCGCCAGCCCGGCCGCGTCCACATCGGCGGCCACCACCAACGCGCCTTCACGGGCGAACCGTTCGGCGACCGCCCGCCCGATCCCGCTGGCCGCGCCCGTCACCACACAGGAGCGTCCGGCCAGCCGCCCACCATCCACCGCGCTCTCGCTCACCATGCGGCGGACTCTACCGACCACGACGCCATCGGCCCACCCTCCGGACCGACGTCGGCCTGGGCAACATCGGTCCCGGTCACCCGAAATGACGCACCATCACCGCGATGCGAAAATTCAGGAGACCGGATTCCGGGCCCCATCCCCGTACGATCGTGCGAATGGTGCGCCGACGGAGCGTCTTTCGCACGGCCGGTCCGAGCGCCCGGAACGCCGGAGGCAAAGTCCTCGGCCCGTTCTCGGGTTCGCACCGGCGCAGGAACGACAACGGGGAGAACCGGGGGGTTCACACATGGGCACACCCGTGGCCGACGGCCACTTCAACGTCAATGCCGGAGCACTGCGCAACGCCGAGGCAGCAGTGAACGGCATGGCTCTGAGCAGCACCACCACCGGCAAGACGGCGGGCGAGGCGACCAACGCCGCCGCCTCGGCTCACCGGAGCTGGGAAACCGCCCCAGCGCTGCGCGGCGCGCTCGCCGAATGGCACCACCAGATGGACCAGTTGATCTACCGACCCCACGTCATCGGCGCCCCTCTCACACCCGGTTTCAAGATCGGAGAGGAGCGCATGTTCGGTGACGTCGCTCAGCGGATCGTCGGCACCTGGGCCTGGGCCCAGGGAATCGACCCCCAGGCCTCCGACATCGCCTCTCTCAAGAGGCTGTGCATGACGACCGAATCCTCCTACAGCAAAGACGCCGGCCACATCCTCGATCGGGGCAACGTCTGATGCGGGCGGCACTCAAGCGCCGCCGGGGCTTGACCGCGGTCGTCACCCTGGTGGTGGCGATCGCGGTCGGCGCCGGCGGGTGGTGGTTCTTCGTCCGGGACGACCCGGACCGCGACTGTGCCGGGCTGCGCACCGACGCGGGCGTCCGTACGGCGCTCGGCCCGAACTGGCGCGCCGACCTGCCGTGCGGCGAACTCGCGGACGGGCTGCGCCGGGCCGTCACCGGCGACCGGCCCGGCGTGCACACGGTGGAGCAGGCCCGCGCGATGAACCGCGTGCTCCTGGCGCTGGCCCGTCGCGACGACCAGCACGTCCACCCGGCCGTCCGCCGCCCGCTCGCCGAGGCCGTCGCCGACTACGCCGTGGACACGCATGCCGTGCTGACCCTGGTCAACGACCTCTACAACCACCACGACTTCCACGAACCGGTCTGGCAGGGCGGCGACACCGTGCGGATGTCGGTCGACCAGAGGAGCCTGATTCGGGCCCTGCGCGGTCTCTCCGAGGACCCGGTCTCCTACGGTCTGCTGCGCGCCGCCGACCTGAGGCAGGCGGCCACCGCCTTCGGCGCGCTCCCGCCGACGCCGACGGAGAGCGCAGTCGAGGATGTGGCGGGTCTCGCCGCCTTCCCCGCCGGGGCCTTCGACGGCATCGCCGACCAGGTCGTCCACGGTCGAAGCGACGCCGCCAAGCAGTCGTGGTGGAAGGAGGCGATAACCCGGCTGAAGGCGGAGAGAACCGATCCCGCACCGGGCTTCGCCGTCGACCCGGTGGGCGCGCTGGTCACGGCCTGTGTCGACGACCTCCACCCGGACGGCAGTCCCATCCGCCTGCTGTCCCAGAGCCTCACCCTGCTGAACAGGTGGTCCACAGCCACGCGGGCGAACCTCGATCCGAGCGCGCTGGAGAACATACGGCTCAAGACCAACCTCTACGGTGGCACCGGGCGGGAGAACGCCGCGCAAGTCCTGCTGTCCGTGTAGTCCGCCCCCGTGCGCACACCCGTCGCCAACGCCGAGCGGCGGCCGGGACCGTCACCACGGTCCCGGCC
>NZ_JBHTWX010000131.1:0-25544 GCF_042792155.1 Kitasatospora sp. NPDC056651
GGTCCCGCACCGTCCCCGCCGCGCCCCGGCCGTCCCGCCTTTCCCATCTTTCCCGTCTCCTGGAGAACACCCCCGCATGACCACCGACGCCCCCTGGCTGATCGCCGGACTGGGCAACCCCGGCCCCTGGTTCCGGCTGACCCGGCACAACGCGGGCTTCCTGGCCGTGGACCGGCTGGCCGAGCGCCACGGCGCCCGGTTCCGCCGGCGCGGCCTCGCCACCCTGGTGGCCGAGATCGGTGTCGACGGCCACCGGGTGCTGCTGGCCAAGCCGCTGTGGTGGTCCATCAATCTGTCCGGGCGCCCGGTCGCCGGACTGCTGCGCCGTCACGGCGTCCCGGTCGAGCGGCTGGTGGTGGTGCAGGACGACCTGGACTTCCCGTTCGGCTCCGCCCGGCTCAAGCGCGGCGGCGGGCCCGGCGGCCACAACGGGGTCCGCTCGGTGGGCGAGGTGCTCGGCACCCGGGACTTCGTCCGGCTGCGGTTCGGCATCGGCCGGCCGCCGAAGGGGCAGAGCGTCGGAGACTTCGTGCTGAAGAAGTTCTCGGACGAGGAACTGGCCGCCATGCCGGGCGAGTTGGACCGCTGCGCGGATGCCCTGGAGACGCTGGTGCGGCGCGGCCTGAACCGCGCCCAGGACGCCCTGAACGCCCCCGCGGGGGCCTGAGGGGCCGGGGCCGAGGGGCCCCCGTTCCGCAGCCCGCGATACCCAGGTGCGGCGGGGCGTCCGCGCCTGCCACCATGACTCCCGTGACCATGCCTCGAAAGGCCGATGCCGCGTAGACGGCCGCGCGCCCTGCGCGCCGGACGACCGCTCCCCCACCCCTGGGGGCCCACCCCGCCATCGCGGATCCACGGGCTGTCCACCGGGGCGAGCCTGGCCGTGCACCGGGTCGAGCGCCTGAGCGGGAGCTCCTCCCCCCGCCACGCCTTCCTCCACCCAGGCGCCACCGACCGGGCGTTGCGGCGCTACCGCGAGTTCCTGCGGCCACCGGGCAGACGTCCGCTGTACCCGCGGGAGTCGCACTGCTCCTGCTCCGGGTGCTCCTTCGACGACGTCCGGCACGCGCGCGACGTGCTGGCGGAGACCCTGGAGAGACTGCCGCGACGGGCCCGGGCCGAACTCGGCCGACTGCTGAGGCCGTTGGACGAGGAGTTCGCGCGCCGCACCCTGCCTGACCCGTTCGCGCACCGGCGCCAGTGGCGCACCGAGTTCTGGTGGTACCGGCGGCTGGCCGACCGGTCGGAGTGGGGGTGAATCCCCGGCGTCCCCGGACCGGCCCCGGCACCGGACCGGCCTCAGCGCCGGACGGGCCGGGTGAGCAGCGCGGCCGCCGCCGCGACGGCGGCGAGGACGAACAACACCGTCCGCCCACCGGACGCGGCGCCCGCCAGGTGGACACCGAGGACGGACAGCGCCATGCCGAGCGCCGTACCGAGGCTGCGCGCCGTGTTCACCATGCCGCCGCCGACCGCCGAGCACTCCGCCGGTATCGCCCGCATCACCAGCGCGTTGTTGGCGGGCAGCAGCAGGCCCAGCCCGTAGCCGGCGACCAGCAGCGGGCCCGCCGCCGCGCCCGAGGCCGGCAGCAGGGCGAACAGCAGCAGTCCGGCGGCCGCGACCAGCGCGCCGAATCGGCACCTGGTCACGTCCGACCAGCCCCGGGGCAGCAGCCCGCCGCCGACCGTCGCGGCGAACGCGAACGCGGCGGGCAGCAGGGTGATCACCAGGCCCGCGCGGGCCGTCGACATTCCCGCGCCGGTGAGCAGCACCGGGCCCAGCACCAGCGGACAGAACAGCAGCAGGTAGCCGATCAGGGCGACCAGCAGGCCCGAGCGCACGCCCGGGGTGTTGACCAGTCCGGGAGCCAGGATCGGCCGGGTGGCCCGCCGTTCCTGGCGCACCAGGGCCAGGGTCAGGGCCGCGGAGGCGAGCAGCAGCACGGCCACCGCCCAGCCGGGCAGGGGCAGGCCGGAGGCGGTGGACAGGGCGAGCAGCAGCGCGGTGGTCGCCCCGGTGAGCAGCAGCATGCCGGGCAGGTCGAAGCGGGCGTCGTCCCGACGGGTCGGAGCCGGGGCCGGAGCCAGGGCCGGAGCCGGGACCGGGGCGCGCCTGCGGGGCGCGGGGACGGGCACCGGAGCGGAGGCCGGACCGTTCGCCGTCCGGGTGCGGGGCAGCAGGAACCAGCCGGCCAGGATGCCGAACACCGCGATCGGCACGTTGACCCAGAACACCCAGCGCCACGAGGCGTGTTCCACCAGCAGTCCGCCGAGGCTCGGCCCGAGCGCCAGGCCGAGGCCCTGGGCGGCGGCCTGGATGCCGAGCGCGCGCCGCATCGCGTGCTCCGGGACGCCGCGCGCGACCAGGGCGACGCTGTTGGCCTGCATCATCGCGGCGCCGACCGCCTGGACGGCGCGGCAGCCGACCAGCTCCCAGAGGCCGCCGGCGAATCCCGCGCCGAGCGAGGAGAGGCCGAAGACCGCGAAGCCGCCGATGTACATGGTCTTGCGGCCGACCAGGTCGGACAGCCAGCCGACCGGCGCCAGCAGGGCGACCAGGACCAGCAGGTAGGCGAGGGCGACCCACTCGACGGCGGCGAAGCTCGCGTCGAAGTGCCGGCCGAGGGCGGGGAAGACCAGGGCGATGACGCTGGCGTCGAGCTGGCCGAGGAAGGCGCCGAGGCAGACCGTGCCGACGGCCAGCCAGTGGGCGTGGGGCCAGCCGGCGATGCCGCGGGGCCGGGGCCGTTCGGTGAGCAGCCGCGAGGCAAGGGCGGTGGCGTTCATGCCACGAATATATCGGATACAGATATGTTCTTTCTACGAGCAGATCGCTCTGCGACATGATGCGTTCCACGGTGCGGACGGCACCCGACGGACGCCCGTGCCGGAGCCCCGGGCGACGGGCCCGAGCCTCGCGACAGAGCCGCGACACCGCGCGGGACCGGGGCCCGAACCGGCCGCCGAACCACCCCGCACCAGGAGATACGCTGTCCGCCATGCCGTCGTCACCACACGTTCCCGACCCCGCCAACGGAAGCCCCGACCCGGCGGTCGAGCAGGCCCGGCGGCTCACCGACACCGTCACCCGGCTGCGCCGCGCGCTGCGCAGCAGCATCCGCACCGACTACCCGTGGGAGTCCCTGCCGATGGCGCAGGTCGAACTCCTCCAGACCCTGGCCGCCGCACCGCTGCGGGTCGGCGAGCTGGCCGCGCGGCAGCGGCTCGCGCCCAACACCGTCAGCGGGCTGGTCGGAAAGCTGCTCGAAGCCGGGTTCGTGGACCGCCAGGCCGACCCCGGCGACCGCCGCACCGCCCGGATCGCCCTCACCCCGGCGGGACGGCGACAGCTGGACGACTGGCAGCACGCCCACGAGCGCCGGATCGCCGCCGCGCTCGGCACCCTCGCCCCGGCCGACCGCTCGGCGGTCATCGGCGCCCTGCCCGCGCTGGAGCAGCTCGCCCGCGCGCTGGCCCAGCCGGGCGCCGTGGGCGACGTCCCGCCCGGCGCCGTGGGCGAGGAGCGCCCGGCGAACGCAGGGGAAGGCCCGACCGCGGAGTAAACCGCTGGTGGCCGTGGTGCGCCCGGGGCTACCGTCCCCGGCATGACCACCGCGGACGTACGGATCGAGCCCTGGACGGACGACGACCTCGCGCTGCTGCGCCGGGTCAACACCCCGGAGATGAAGAAGCACGTCGGCGGGCCGGAGGGCGAGGAGCGGCTGCTCGTACGGCACCGGCGCTACCTGGACTTCGTCCCGTCCGGGCTCGGCTGCATGTACCGGATCGTGCTGCTGCCCGAGGAGGAGGCGGTCGGCACCGTCGGCTACGGCACCCCGACCTGGGAGGGGCAGACCGTCCACGAGATGGGGTGGAACGTGCTGCCCGGCTTCCAGGGCCGGGGCATCGCGGTCGCCGCCACCTGGGCGGCGGTCACGGCCGCCCGCCGCGAGGCCGCCCACCGCTACCTGCACGCGTTCCCCTCGGTGGACAACCCGGCCTCCAACGCGGTCTGCGCGAAGGCCGGGTTCACACTGCTCGGCGAGACCGACTTCGAGTTCCCGCCCGGGCGGATCATGCGCAGCCACAACTGGCGGGTGGACCTGCGGAGTTGAACACCCAGCGGGGCCGAGCTCCGGCAGTGGCTTGCGCCCGGCGGCGGCGACGGTCAGAACAGGGTGCCGCTCTCCAGGTCCAGCAACCAGCGCTTGCGGTCCACCCCGGCGGCGAAGCCGGTGAGCGCGCCACTGGCGCCCAGCACCCGGTGGCAGGGCCGCACGATCAGCAGCGGATTGGCGCCCACCGCGCCGCCGACCGCGCGGACCATGCGCGGCTCCTGCCCGGCCAGCTCGGCGAGTTCGCCGTAGGTGACGGTCGTGCCGTACGGGATCTCGTCCAGCGCGGCCCAGATCCTGCGGCGGAACTCGGTGCCCTCGGGCGCGAGCGGGAGGTCGAAGTCGGTGCGCTTGCCGGCGAAGTAGTCGGTCAGCTGCGCCACCGGCTCGGCGAGCGCCTCCGGGTCGGGGGTCCAGTCGTCGGCGGGCTCCGCCAGCGCGTACTTCTGGCCGGGCGCGGTGACGGTGGCCAGCGCGGCCGGGCCGCCGTCCTCGGGCAGCACCCCGCTGAGCAGCAGCCGCCCGAAGGGGCTCTCCATGGTGGTGTAGACGATGGTGCTCATGCTCGGTCGTTCTCCGTTCCGGTGCTGGTACTGGCGGTGCTGGTGGCGGGGCCGGCCGCGGCGCCGCTCACGGGGCCGGCCCACAACCGGTGGACGGCGTAGGAGCGCCACGGGGCCCAGGCCCCGGCGGCGCGGGCGGCGGACTTCGGGTCTCCCGGGGAGCCGAGGCGGAGCAGGCCGTGCTTGACACCCACGTCGCTCGGGAGGAAGACGTCGGGGTCGGCCAGCGCCCGCATCCGCAGGTAGCCGACCGTCCACGGGCCGATGCCGGGCAGGTCCAGCAGCCGGGCGGCGGCCTCCTCCCGGTCGACCCCGCTGTCGAGGCGGACCACGCCGTCGGCCAGCGCGGCGCACAGGCCGGTGAGCGCGCGGCGGCGGGCAGCGGGCATCGCGAAGTCCTCGGGATCGGCGGTGGCCAGGGCCGCCGCGGTCGGGAACAGCAGACGCAGGCCGCCGCTGGGCTCGGGCAGCGCGGCGCCGTACTTCTCGGCGAGCCGCCCCGCCAGGGTACGGGCGGCACCGACGGTGATCTGCTGGCCGAGCACGGCGCGGACGGCGAGCTCGTGCGGGTCCACATGGCCGGGCGAGCGCAGGCCGGGGCGCTCGCGGACCAGCGGGCCGAGCAGCGGGTCGGCGCCGAGCTGGTCGTCGACCGCGACCGGGTCGGCGTCCAGGTCGAAGAGGATGCGCAGCCGCTGGACGGCGGTCGGCAGGTCGCGCAGGTCGGTGAGCAGCAGCCGGCAGTCCAGCCAGCCGCGGGTGGGCGGCTGGCCCGGCGCCAGGCCGTCGACCTCGGCGATGCCGTGGCCGTACGGGAGCGCGAGGGTGCGCCGGTAGGTGCGCATGCCGGGGCGCGCACCGGGAACGACCTCCTCCACACCGGGGACGGCGCGCAGAGCGAGGAAGTCGATCAGGTGATCGCTGTCGAGGGCGCCCCGGTAGGCGAGGCGCAGGGTGAGGCCACCGGCCGGGGCCGCGGTGCGACGGCCGGCGGCGACCTCGGCGCGCAGGCCGCTGGGGGTGCGGTCGTAGACCTCGCGCACGGTGTCGTTGAACTGGCGGACGGAGGCGAAACCGGCCGCGAACGCGATCTCGGTGACGGGCAGTTCGGTGGTCTGCAGGAGCAGACGGGCGGTCTGCGCGCGGCGGGCACGGGCCAGCGCGATCGGGCCGGCGCCGAGCTCGGCGGTCAGCTGGCGCTGCAGCTGCCGGGAGCTGTAGCCGAGGTGGACGGCCAGGCCCGCGACGCCCTCGCGGTCCACCACGCCGTCGCCGATCAGGCGCATCGCCCGGCCGACCACGTCGGCGCGGTGGTTCCACTCGGGCGAGCCCGGCACGGAGTCGGGGCGGCAGCGGCGGCAGGCGCGGAACCCGGCCCCCTGAGCGGCTGCGGCGCTGGGGTAGAAGACGCAGTTGACGCGCTTGGGGGTCACAGCGGGGCAGCTCGGACGGCAGTAGATGCCGGTGGAGGTGACCGCCGTGAAGAAGACCCCGTCGAAGCGGGCGTCTCGGCTGTCCACGGCTCGGTACCGGATGTCGTCGTCGATCACGTTGTCCAGTCTGCGGCACTGGGCGGGGGGTGACTGGCGGGAATCGGACATCGCCGTTCCGGAGCCTCCCGGCGTCAATCCCGCGACACTTGGAAACGTGACCTCCCCCAGTAGCCGCCCTCACTCCGCTGAGCCCGCCGTGTCAGTCGAGATCCGGCGCTTCGGCGAGAACGATTCCGTGCGGGAACTCACCTCGCTACTGCATCGCGCGTACGCCGGTCACGCAGCCGCCGGCAGGGCCTTCTTCGCGTCGTACCAGTCCGTGCGGGACACAGCCGGCCGCATCGGAAGGGGCGAATGCTGGCTGGCCCTGGTCGGGACCGAGGTCATGGGAACCGTGACGGTAGCGGCCCCGTACACAGTGCCGGAAGGGTACCCGGCTCCAGCGGGAATGGGCTCGTTCTGGCAGCTGGCGGTGGATCCCGCGTACCAGGGGACGGGTCTCGGGCAACGGCTGTTGACCTTGGCGGAGGAGCGCATCACCGCCCTCGGAGCCACGAAGGTGGTCATCGACACGTCGACCGAGGCCGCCGAGCTGGTCGGCTGGTACCGCAGCAGGGGGTACGTGCCGGTCGGGACGTGGCGCTGGGACGTGACCAACTACGAGAGCGTGGTCCTGCTGAAGGACCTGGCCGTCTGAAGCGGCGGTGGCTCAGGCTGTAGGCCTCCTTCACCGGGAACCCTGTGGAGCATGAGTGGGCGCCGATCGACGGGCCGCGCCGCCCGAAAATCGCAGGCCCGCCGACCCGCCCCGCCGCTACCCTCGCCGGATGAACGAGCAGCAGCCCTACACCGGCACGGACGACCCGCGCGTCGCCGCCCTTCCGCCGGCCGAGTTCGCGTTCCCCGGCCCGTTGCGGGACCAGCTGGTCGCCGCGATCCTCGACGCCTCCAAGACCAGCACCACCGGCCTGGTCGCCGACTACGAGCACGAGAACGAGCCCCTGCCGCTGGTCGGCGAGCGGACGGCCGTCCTCGACTCGGACGGCCGCAGGGTCGCCGTGATCGAGACCACGGACGTCCAGGTGGTCCCGCTCGCCGACGTCGACCTCCAGCACGCCCTGGACGAGGGCGAGGGGTTCGCCAGCGTCGCCGAATGGCGAGCGGGGCACGAGCAGTTCTGGCGCAGTCCGGAGCTGCTCGAAGCCCTCGACGACCCGGGTTTCACCGTGGACGACACCACCCCGCTGGTCCTGCAGCGCTTCCGCCTGGTGGCCGACCTCCGCTGAGCCGGGCGGGCCCGGCGAAGGCCGGCCGGCGGCCGTTTCGCGGCGGCCGGCCGGAGCCGAGGTCAGCGCTTCACCGGACCTCCCGCGGCTCGCATCGACTTGTTGATCGTCTTCCACTTCTTCTGCCGCTCCTTGGCCACTCGGGCGTCCGTGCGCGAGGCGATCCAGTCGTTCTCGCGCTGGAGCTTGAGGTAGCTGTCCATCCGGCGCTGCGACAGGGTGCCGTCGGCCAGCGCCGCCTGCACCGCGCAGCCGGGCTCGGTGTGGTGGCCGCAGTCGTGGAAGCGGCACTCCTCGGCCAGCTCGGCTATGTCGGCGAAGGCCAGGTCCACGCCCTCGCCACCGTAGAGGCCGACCTCACGCAGCCCGGGGGTGTCGATCAGCACGCCCCCGCCGGGCAGCGGGATCAGCTCGCGGGTGGTCGTGGTGTGGCGGCCCTTCTGGTCGACCGAGCGGGCCTCCTGGACCGTCATCACGTCGATGCCGACCAGCGCGTTGGTGAGCGTGGACTTGCCGACGCCGGACTGGCCGATCACAGCGGTGGTGCCGGGGGTGCAGGCGCGCAGGACGTCCATGCCCTCGCCCGTCTCGGCGCTCACCACGAGCACCGGGACCCCGGGGGCGACCCCCTCGACGTCGGACCGGATGAAGTCGGCGTCGTCGACCAGGTCGGCCTTGGTGAGCACGACCAGTGGATCGGCGCCGGACTCCCAGGCCAGGGCGAGGAAGCGCTCGATCCGGCCGAGGTCGGGGTCGACCGCGAGGGAGGAGGCGATCAGCACCGTGTCGACGTTGGCGGCGAGCACCTGGCCGTCGGAGCGCTTGCCGGCCACCTTGCGGATGATCGCGGTGGAGCGCGGCAGCAGCGCGGCCATGGAGGCCATCGGCCGGGCGTGGAGGTCCACGGCCGCCCAGTCGCCCGTGCACGGGCAGTTGATCATGTCGGCGTCGCCCACCGACCGGGTGTCGAACCGGACGGTGCGCGGCTCGCCCGTCTCCGGGTCGGCGATCACGGCGTCGCACTGGCCGCGGTCGACCCGGACGATCCGGGCCGGGAGCAGCCCGGCCTCGCCGAACGGGACGAACAGCTCCGCGAGCTCGGCCGTCCAGCCGTAGCCGGTCAGCGCGCAGGCCCCGACGGAGGCGTCGGCGAAGGCGTCAGCGGAGGAGGAAGAAGAAGAGGACGAAGAAACGGAGGCAGCGTTGAACAACGCAGTGGCCCTTCGGGAGGAGATGGTCCCGGCGGGCTACGGCTGGCGCGAAGGGCTCAGCCGGCGGCCGGGAAGAGGAGGTGAACGCGAGTGCTGCCCTGGGCAGCTATCGGGGCGACAACGACCACGGGGTTCACCTCCTGCTCTCTACTCCTCGGGCGGCCCAATGGCCCCCGAACCGGACGAGTCACACGCTAGCGGAGCGGGGGATTGCGGCCAACCTATTTTCGACCTGCGGAAACGCGACTCGGGCGCCCCCAGCAGGACAGTGAGGGGCCAAAATTTGCCCGCACAAACGACCCATCGGCCGAGGCGTGCGCTACCCGCCGTAGCGGTGCCGGAGGTTCGGGTCGTCCAGCCACCACGGCCGCATCCCGGTCTCGTCCTCCTCCGGCAGCCCGGCCTCCCGCGCCTGCACGGCCGCCGCCTCGAAGCGGGCGTCCAGCTCGGCGTCCACCGCCCTGGTCTCCTCCCGCCCCTGTACCACCATCCGCCGCACCAGCGCGGCCAGGAACGGCAGCCCGACCAGGTCCCCCAGCACCCAGAACGCGTTGCCGCCCCAGGTCTGGTCCTGCGCCAGGCTCGGCCCCCACGGCCGCCCGAGCGCGACGTAGTAGTGCTCGGCGACCAGGTGCCCGCCGTAGATCAGCACGATCCCGAGGCCCGCGTCGAAGATCACCTCGGCGAAGGTGATGAACAGCCCCACCAGGTGCGGGTACTCGTGCCCGACCGGGTCCAGCTGCAGCCTCGGCCAGAAGTAGGCGAGGCCCAGCAGCACCAGCGCCAGGTGCAGCACGACGTTGCCGAGCCCGCTGGACACCGACCACTCGTACCAGGGCGTGAAGTAGAGCAGCCACGGCGGCGCCATCAGCAGCGCGGTGGAGACCGCCGGGAACATCAGCACCTTGGACGGGCGGCTGCGCAGCGCCCGCAGCAGGCGCTCCCGCCGGGCCGCCGGAGCCGCCTCGGCCAGCAGCGAGACCGGGGCGCCGAGCGCGAGCAGCAGCGGGACGACCATCAGCAGCAGCACGACCTGCACCGCCCGGTCGGTGAACAGGATCCGCTCGTACACGCCGAGGCCGGAGCAGGTGCACCAGATCCACAGCAGCAGCCCGCCGAGGAAGGCGGCGGTCCGGGTCGGCTGCCAGCGCCCGCCGCCCACGAACCCGCCACCCGAGGACTCACCGCCCGCGGACCCGCCACCGGAGCGGCCGTCGCCCGAGACCCCGCCACCGGAGGAGCCTCCGGCGCCCGCCCGGTTGACCCTGCGCACCGCCCCCAGGTACCAGACGGCGAGCAGCACCGACAGCGCCAGCACCACCGGTTCGGCCGTCCACGAGGTCGCCAGGTCGGACCACCGCCACGGCGGCGGCCCGCCGTAGGCGAGCACCGAGGCGGGGCCGCCCGCCGCACCGCCCGCCGCGCCGTCCACCGCTGCGTCCATCCGCCGGCTCACCTCACCCGTTCCGGAAGGCCCCGCCGACCGGAGGACCGACCGCCTGGACCCGCCGCCGGGACCGCCCCGGCGCCCGGCCATGATGTCCCCGCGCGACGGCCCCGCCGCACCCGGGCCCCGCCTCTATACCCGGGCCTGAACAACGCTTTACCCAACCCCAACAAAGCTTTGCCCAGGCAAAGTTCTGCCCCACGGCCGCTCCTCCTCGCAACCGCGCCGAAGACACAAACGTCTGGAAGGATGCACCGGCGGCGAGACCCCGCCGTGGTCGACAAGGGGATGACACGAGGTGCGAAGCACTGCACGCGGCGAGGGCCGCCGACTGGCGACGCGCCACCGCAACATCGAACTGGGCCTGGTGGCCTTCGCGGTGGCCGTCTGTCTGGCGGGACACATCGACGCCGATCTGGCGCTGACCGGAAAGCTGCCGCCCGGCCTGCTGGTGCACGGCCTGTCGCTGGGCGCGCTGGCCGGGGCGGCCCACCTGGCGGTGCGCCGGTTCGCGCCGTACGCCGACCCGCTGATCCTGCCGCTGGGCGTCTTCCTGACCGGCTTCGGGCTGGTCCTGCTGGACCGGCTGGACTTCAGCTACAAGCTCGCGCACGCCGCCAAGGGCGACTACCAGAAGCTCCCGGCCGCGCCCTCCCAGCTGATGTGGGTGTTCATCTCGGTGGCGGCGGCACTCGCGCTGATCGTCCTGGTCAAGCACCACCGCTTCTTCCAGCGGTACGTCTACCTGATGATGGCGGGCGCGCTGGTCCTGCTGACCGCGCCGATCTTCTCGCCGACCGACAGCTTCGGCGCCAAGCGGTGGATCAAGCTCCCCGGGCTGCCCTCCTTCGAGCCGGACGAGTTCGTGAAGGTCGCGATCACGATCTTCTTCGCGGGCTATCTGATGGCCCACCGGGACGCCCTGGCGCTGGCCGGGCGGAAGGTCTGGGGGATGACCCTGCCGCGCGGCCGGCACGCCGGTCCGGTGCTGGCGATCTGGGCGGTCAGCCTGCTGGTGCTGATCTTCGAGCGCGACCTGGGCACCTCGCTGATCTTCTTCGGCCTCTTCATCGTGATGCTGTACGTGGCGACCGAGCGCACCAGCTGGGTGGTGCTCGGGTTGCTGATGGCGGTCGGCGGCGCGGCGGTGGTCGGCACCGTGGAGCCCCACGTGCACGGCCGCGTCGAGGCCTGGCTGCACCCGCTCGACTACTACAAGCCGGTGCACGACCAGGCGATCTCCGAACAGCCGGCCGAAGCGCTGTTCAGCCTGGGCACCGGGCACCTGACCGGGACCGGCCTGGGCTCCGGACGACCCTGGCTGATCGGCTTCGCCGGGCGCAGCGACTTCATCTTCACCACCATCGGCGAGGAGCTGGGCCTGGCCGGGGTGACCGCGATCCTGCTGGTCTACGTGCTGCTGATCCAGCGTGGCCTGCGCACCGCGGTCGGCCTGACCGACCCGTTCGGCAAGCTGCTGGCCACCGGGCTGTCGGCGGCGCTGGCGCTGCAGGTGTTCGTGGTGGTCGGCGGGGTGAGCGGGCTGGTCCCGCTGACCGGCAAGGCGCTGCCGTTCCTGGCGGCCGGCGGTTCGTCGCTGCTGGCGAACTGGCTGACGGTGGGGCTGCTGATCAAGCTGAGCGACTCCTCCGGGCGCACCGCCCTGGACCCGGCCCAGCCCTCCCCCGAACCACTCCCGGCTCAGACCCAGGCCCAGGCCCACCCGGTCGACGGGCCCGCGCCCGCCGGGCCGTCGGTGAACAGCCCGACCCTGCCGGGCCCGTACGACCCGTCGGCACCGGACCGAACGGCACCGGCCCCAACGGCACCGGACCCGACGACCCCGCACACGTCAGCTCCACACCCGCCGGCTCCGTACCCGTCAACTCCGTACCCGACGGCGGCGGACCCGACGGCCCGGACCGAGCTGCGCCCCTCCTACGGCTTCGGCGACCCCCCGAACCCGGCGACCCCCTGAGGGCCCGCCGCCCCACCACACAGGGACAGGGCCTCCCCCGCACCCGCGGAGGAGGCCCTGTCCCTGTGTGTCGTGCGTTCCCGTCGTCCGTCCTACCGCTGTTCCCACGGCGGCCGGGGCGGCCTCGGCGGGTACCCCGGCACCTGCTGCCCGGACGGGCCGGGCGGCGGTCCCAGCGGCGACCCCGGGGGCGGCCCCGCCTGCGCCACCGGCCCCGCCCCGGAACCAGGACCGGGACCCGGCCCCGACCCGGCCCCGCTCCCCGGCCCCGACCCCGGCCCCGGTGGCGCCCCGCCCGGCCGGTCGCTGTCCGGCGGCGGCGGCGCGGGCCGGTGGTGCGGCCCGCCCCGGGCCGTGAGCCGCCCGCGCACGTTGTCGGCGGCCAGCACGTCGGCCCACCGCTCCGGGTACTCGGAGGGCACGTCGACGTCCTCGCCCTCGTCCTCGCCCCACTCCTCCTCGACGCCCTCCGCGAGCCCGAGTTCGCGGGCGCGCCGGGCCCGCTCGCCGGCCCGCCGGGCGGCGACCTCGCGGATCACGGCGGCGGCCGCCTCCTCCTGGGCCCGCTCGTTCTCGGCGCGCGCGTCGGCGGTCTCCAGGGTGGGCCAGCGGCGGTCTATCGCGGCGTTCATCGCGGCGCCGATGAGGACCGCGAGCGCCACCACGAAGATCCACAGCAGCACGGCCACCGGCGCCGCCAGCGAGCCGTACGCCGAGGGCGAGGAGCCCTCGACCGCCCTGACCAGGTAGATCCGCAGGCCGACGCTGCAGAACACCAGCACCACCAGGGCGACCAGGGCGCCGGGGATGTCCTCGCGCCACGGGGTCGAGACCGGGACGGCCAGGTGGTACAGGGTGGTCAGCGAGACGATCAGCAGCACGATCGCGACCGGCCCGTAGAGGGTGTCGACCAGTCCGGCGATGCCCGGCACGGCGTTCTCCACCAGTCCGGGCCCGGCCATCAGCAGCGGCAGCACCAGCGAGCCGATCACCAGGGCGCCGAGGTAGAGGCCGAGCGACATCAGCCGGGTCTTGACGATGCCCCGCTTGCCGTCGAGCCCGTACATGACGGTGATGGTGTCGATGAAGATGTAGAGCGCCCTGGAGCCGGACCACAGGGACAGCAGGAAGCCCAGCGAGATGATGTCGGGCCGGGTGGTGCCGAACACCTGGTTCAGCAGCGGGACCACGATCTCCTCGACGGAGGTGTTCGACAGCACCTTCCCGGAGGCCGAGATGATGTCGTGCTTGAGCCCGTCGATGGTGCTCGCCTCGACGAAGGAGTCGAGGTAGCCGAGGGTGCCGGCCAGGCCGAGCAGCAGCGGCGGGATGGACAGCAGGGTGAAGAAGGCCGCCTCCGCGGCGAGGCCGGTGACCCGGTACTCGACGCAGGTGTTGGTGGTGTCCTTCACCAGCTCCCACGCCGTGCGGTGCCAGGTGGCCTGTCTGGCCGCGCGCCGGGAGCCCTTGCCCCGGCGTCGGGAGGGCCGCTCGGCGTTCGGTCTGCTCGTATCGCCTGCTGCTTGCACAGGGCCAACCGTATCGGGCCGGGGCCGCGCGGTTGATCTCCCCGGGTACGGGCGCGTGCGCGGGCGTTCCGGCGGGGAGCGGCGGGAACTCTCATTCATCCCACATGACGGAACGTCAGCGTCCATTATTCGGATGTTAGTGGACCGCGAGTCCCGCGCCGTGCGAATCTCTTGCCATGCCTAGCGCCGGAACCACCCTAGTAGGTCGACTCCACGTCGATCTCCTTCGCGTGTCCAGCGCCATCTGTCCGGTGATCTGAGCTCCCACCTCCGCCGCACCACCGCATCCGGCGTCGACCCCCCGCCATCCCCGCCGCCGTGGATGCGCAGGCGCCCGCCGGCCTCGGCCACTGCCCGCCATGCCTTGAGAAATCCGCAGGTCAGAGCAGCACCGCACGGCCGAGCACGCCCCGCGATCCCTCCGGCACCAGCGCCACCTGCCCAGAAGGACTTCACCATGGCCACCTCCCCCGAGACCGTCGAGCCCCCGGCCGACCGCGCCGCCGAGCGCCGCCCCGCGGCGGCCCGCAAGGTGACCCGCCACCGCGGCGAGGGCCAGTGGGGCATGGGCCACCACACCCCCTTGAACGCCAACGAGCAGTTCAAGAAGGACGACGACGGTCTCAATGTGCGGACACGTATTGAGACGATCTACGCGCACCGGGGCTTCGACTCGATCGACCCCGCCGACCTGCGCGGCCGGATGCGCTGGTGGGGCCTCTACACCCAGCGCAAGGAGGGCATCGACGGCGGCAAGACCGCGATCCTGGACCCGCACGAGCTGGACGCCGAGTTCTTCATGCTCCGGGTGCGCATCGACGGCGGCCGGCTGACGGTCCCCCAACTGCGCACGATCGCCGAGGTGTCCGAGCAGTACGCGCGCGGCACCGCCGATCTGACGGACCGCCAGAACATCCAGTACCACTGGATCCGGATCGAGGACGTCCCGGCGATCTGGCAGAAGCTGGAGGCCGTCGGCCTGTCCACCACCGAGGCCTGCGGCGACACCCCGCGCGTCATCCTCGGCTCCCCGGTGGCCGGCATCGCCGAGGACGAGATCATCGACGGCACCCCGGCCATCGAGGAGATCCAGCGCCGCTTCATCGGCAACAAGGACTTCTCCAACCTGCCGCGCAAGTTCAAGAGCGCCGTCTCCGGCTCCCCGCTGCTGGACGTCGCGCACGAGATCAACGACATCGCCTTCGTCGGCGTGGAGCACCCCGAGCACGGCCCCGGCTTCGACCTGTGGGTCGGCGGCGGCCTGTCCACCAACCCCAAGCTCGGCGTGCGCCTGGGCGCCTGGGTCCCGCTGGAGCAGGTGCCCGACGTCTTCGGCGGCGTGATCGGCATCTTCCGCGACTACGGCTACCGGCGCCTGCGCAACCGCGCCCGGCTGAAGTTCCTGGTCGCCGACTGGGGCCCGGAGAAGTTCCGCCGGGTGCTGGAGGAGGAGTACCTCGGGCACGGGCTGGTCGACGGCCCCGCGCCGGCCGAGCCCGCCGGCCGCTGGCGCGACCACGTCGGCGTCCACCGGCAGAAGGACGGCAACCACTACATCGGCTTCGCGCCGCGCGTCGGCCGGGTCGACGGCAAGCTGCTCGGACAGATCGCCGACCTCGCCGCCGCCCACGGCAGCGACCGGGTGCGCACCACCGCCGAGCAGAAGATGCTCATCCTCGACATCGCCGAGGACAAGGTCGACTCGGTGGTGGCCGGCCTGGAGGCGCTCGACCTGCGGGTCACCCCCTCGCCGTTCCGCCGCGGCACCATGGCCTGCACCGGCATCGAGTACTGCAAGCTCGCCATCGTCGAGACCAAGGAGCGCGGCCGCACCCTCATCGACGAGCTGGAGCAGCGCCTGCCGGACTTCGCCGAGCCGCTGACCATCAACATCAACGGCTGCCCGAACGCCTGCGCCCGCATCCAGGTCGCCGACATCGGCCTCAAGGGCCAGCTGGTCACCGACGAGCACGGCAACCAGGTCGAGGGCTACCAGGTGCACCTCGGCGGCGCGCTCGGCCTGGAGGCCGGATTCGGCCGCAAGGTCCGCGGTCTCAAGGTCACCAGCGAGGGCCTGCCCGACTACGTCGAGCGTGTGCTGACCCGCTACCAGGCCGACCGCACCGAGGGCGAGCGCTTCGCCCAGTGGGCGGCCCGGGCGAACGAGGAGCAGCTGTCGTGAGCGAGCGCGCCGCACCGTTCTTCTGCCCGTACTGCGGGGACGAGGACCTGCGGCCCTCCGAGGCCGGACACGGCGCCTGGGAGTGCCACGGCTGCCGCCGCGCCTTCCAGCTGAAGTTCCTCGGCCTGCTGTCACCGACCAACCACGGGGGTACGTCACATGAGCAGCACCGCGACTGACCACGAGTCGATCGCGCGGAAGGCCGGGCTCGAACTGGAGGAGGCCTCCGCCCAGGAGGTCCTCCGGTGGGCCGCCGACACCTTCGGCGCGCGGTTCTGCGTCACCTCCTCGATGGAGGACGCGGTGGTGGCGCACCTGGCGTCCTCGGTGTTCCCGGGGGTGGACGTGGTGTTCCTGGACACCGGCTACCACTTCCCGGAGACCATCGGCACGCGGGACGCGGTGGCCGCGACCATGCCGGTCAACGTCATCACGCTCACCCCGCTGAAGAGCGTCGCCGAGCAGGACGCCGAGCACGGCCCGCGGCTGCACGACCGCGACCCGGACCTGTGCTGCTCACTGCGCAAGGTCGAGCCGCTGAACCGGGGCCTGGCCGGCTACGACGCCTGGGCGACCGGGCTGCGCCGCGACGAGTCGCCGAGCCGGGCGAACACCCCGGTGGTGTCCTGGGACCCGAAGCGCCGCAAGGTCAAGATCGCGCCGATCGCCCGCTGGACGCAGGATGATGTGGACGCGTACGTCGCGGCCCACGGCGTGCTGCTCAACCCGCTGCTGTGGGAGGGGTACACCTCGATCGGCTGCTCCCCGCTGTCCTGCACCCGCAAGCCCGCCGAGGGCGAGGACGCCCGGGCCGGGCGCTGGTCAGGCTCCGGCAAGATCGAGTGCGGCATCCACCTCTGACCACCCCGCCCGCCACTGACCACCCCGCCTGCCACTGACCACCCCGACCAGACCTGACGAACCGTCCACCACTGCGTAAGGAAGATCCCGTGACAGTTCACACCCCGGCCGCCGACGGAGCCGCAGAGGCGGCCCCCACAGCCGCCCCCTGCGAGCGCGGCGCCACCGTGTGGCTGACCGGGCTGCCCAGCGCGGGCAAGACCACGCTGGCCTTCGCCCTGGCCGAGCGGCTGCGCGGCGAGGGCCACCGGGTCGAGGTGCTCGACGGCGACGAGATCCGCGAGTTCCTCTCCAAGGGCCTCGGCTTCTCCCGCGAGGACCGCCACACCAACGTCACCCGGATCGGCTTCGTCGCCGAGAAGCTGGCCGCCAACGGCGTCAAGGTGCTGGCCCCGGTGATCGCCCCGTTCGCGGACTCCCGCGCCGCGGTGCGCGAGCGGCACGCCGCGAACGGCACGGAGTTCCTGGAGGTGCACGTCGCCACCCCGGTCGAGCTGTGCTCCGAACGCGACGTCAAGGGCCTGTACGCCAAGCAGGCCGCCGGGGAGATCTCCGGCCTGACCGGTGTGGACGACCCGTACGAGGCGCCGGAGAACCCGGAGCTGCGGGTCCAGACGCAGGGCCGCGAGGTGGCCGACTCCGCCGCCGAGCTGCACGCCTTCCTGACCGAGAGGGGTCTGGCATGACGACCACCACGACCGACAGTCCGGTCCGCACCGACGGCCACCAGGATTCGGAGAGGCCCTTCGCGCTGTCCCACCTGGACGCGCTGGAAGCCGAGTCGGTGCACGTCTTCCGCGAGGTCGCGGGGGAGTTCGAACGCCCGGTGATCCTCTTCTCCGGCGGCAAGGACTCCATCGTCATGCTGCACCTGGCGCTCAAGGCCTTCGCGCCCGCCGCCATCCCCTTCTCCCTCCTGCACGTCGACACCGGGCACAACTTCCCCGAGGTCATCGACTACCGCGACCGCGTCGCCGCCCGGCACCACCTGCGCCTGCACGTCGCCCACGTCCAGGACTTCATCGACCGCGGCGTCCTGCGCGAACGCCCGGACGGCACCCGCAACCCCCTGCAGACCGTGCCACTGCTCGACGCCATCGAGAAGAACCGCTTCGACGCCGTCTTCGGCGGCGGCCGCCGCGACGAGGAGAAGGCCCGCGCCAAGGAACGCGTCTTCTCCCTGCGCGACGAGTTCGGCGCCTGGGACCCCCGCCGCCAGCGCCCCGAACTGTGGTCCCTCTACAACGGCCGCCACGCCGCCGGCGAACACGTACGCGTCTTCCCGCTGTCCAACTGGACCGAACTGGACGTCTGGCAGTACATCGAACGCGAGGGCATCGAGCTCCCCGAGATCTACTACGCCCACGAACGCGACGTCTTCTCCCGCGACGGCATGTGGCTGACCGCCGGCGACTGGGGCGGCCCCAAGGACAGCGAGCCGGTCGAGCGGCGGCTGATCCGCTACCGCACCGTCGGCGACATGTCCTGCACCGGCGCCGTCGACTCCGACGCCACCACCATCGAAGCCGTCATCACCGAGATCGCCGCCAGCCGCCTCACCGAACGCGGCGCCACCCGCGCCGACGACAAGCTCTCCGAGGCCGCGATGGAAGACCGCAAGCGCGAGGGGTACTTCTAACCATGACCAGCACCACCCGGGTCGGCATCTCCCAGACCGGCACCGCCACCTCGCTGCTGCGCTTCGCCACCGCCGGCTCCGTCGACGACGGCAAGTCCACCCTCGTCGGACGCCTGCTCCACGACTCCAAGTCGGTACTCGCCGACCAGCTGGAGGCCGTCGAGCACGCCTCCCGCAGCCGCGGCCAGGAGGCACCCGACCTCGCCCTGCTCACCGACGGCCTGCGCGCCGAACGCGAACAGGGCATCACCATCGACGTGGCCTACCGCTACTTCGCCACCCCCCGGCGCCGCTTCATCCTCGCCGACACCCCCGGCCACGTGCAGTACACCCGCAACATGGTCACCGGCGCCTCCACCGCCGAACTCGCCGTCGTCCTCGTCGACGCCCGCAACGGCGTCGTCGAACAGACCCGCCGCCACGCCGCCGTCGCCGCGCTCCTGCGCGTCCCCCACGTCGTCCTGGCCGTCAACAAGATGGACCTGGTCGACTACGCGGAGCCCGTCTTCGCCGCCATCGCCGCCGAGTTCACCGCCTACGCCGCCTCCCTCGGCATCAAGGACGTCCTGGCCGTCCCGATCTCCGCCCTCGCCGGGGACAACGTCGTCGAACCCTCCGCGCACATGGACTGGTACGGCGGCCCGACCCTGCTGGAACACCTGGAAACGGTCCCGGTCGGCAACGACCCGAGCGCCGAACCGGCCCGCTTCCCCGTCCAGTACGTCATCCGCCCCCAGACCGAGGAACACCCCGACTACCGCGGCTACGCCGGCCAGCTGGCCTCCGGCGTCCTGCGCGTCGGCGACACCGTCACCGTGCTGCCCTCCGGCCACACCACCACCGTCACCGCGATCGACGCGCTCGGCCGCCACAGCGACATCGCCTGGGCACCCCAGTCCGTGACCCTCCGCCTCGCCGACGACATCGACATCTCCCGCGGCGACCTCATCGCCGCCGGCCCGGCCCCCGTCCCCACCAAGGACATCCAGGCCACCGTCAGCCACCTCAACGAACGACCCCTGCGCGCCGGGGACAAGGTCCTGCTCAAGCACACCACCCGCACGGTCCGCGCACTGGTCAAGGAGATCTCCTACCGCATCGACATCGACACCCTCGAACAGCGTTCCGGCGCCGAGGGGTTGAACGTCAACGACATCGGCCACGTGGTGCTGCGCACCGCCGAGCCGCTGGCCCTCGACGACTACGGCGACAACCGCCGCACCGGCTCGTTCCTGCTGATCGACCCGGCCGACGGCACCACCCTCACCGCCGGGATGGCGGGCGAGGCCTTCGACACCGTACGCACCGACGACGCCCCCGGCGCGTCCGAAGAGGAGGACTGGGTCTGATGCCCCGCGAGGCGTTCTCGGGCATGGACAAGGAAGGCGGCCGCATCGGCAGCGGCGTCCTCGGCAGCGGCCAGGGCGGCCTGACCCGATGTGTGGGCCGACAGGGCTGAGAACGCCCTGTCACCGGGCCGGCCCGTTCACGGCCGCCCGGCTTGCCCCGGCACACCGCTGCCGCGCGCACCACCTTCCGCACCTTCCGCCCGGGACCGCCTCCCTGCGGTCCGTCCGCGAACAGGACTCACCATGGCACCGAACCCCGCCCCCTCGCATACCCCCGTCCGCCCGAACGCCGGACGGATCAGACGCTCCGCCGCCGCGGCGGCCGCCGGTCTGACCGCGGTGGCCCTGCTGTCGGCCTGCGGCTACGGGTCCCAGTCGGACGACAAGTCCTCCGACACCAAGGCCAACGCCTCGGCCACCGCCGGGGATTCCGGCGCGAAGCTGTCCGCCGACACGGTGAAGATCGGCTACTTCGCCAACCTGACCCACGGCACCCCGCTGGTCGGCCTCCAGGAGGGCATCTTCCAGAAGGAGCTGGGCGCCACCCAGGTCAAGACCCAGGTCTTCAACGCGGGCCCGGCCGAGATCGAGGCGCTCAACGCCGGCTCCATCGACATCGGCTGGATCGGCCCCTCCCCCGCGATCAACGGCTACACCAAGTCCAACGGCGAGTCGCTGAAGATCATCGGCGGTTCGGCCTCCGGCGGCGTCAAGCTGGTGGCCAACCCGGACAAGATCTCCTCGCTGGACGACCTCAAGGGCAAGAAGATCGCCACCCCCCAGCTGGGCAACACCCAGGACGTGGCGCTGCTCAACTACCTCGCGGGCAAGGGCTACAAGGTCGACGCGGCGAGCGGCGCGGGCGACGTCTCGGTGGTGCGCACCGACAACAAGGTCACCCCCGACGCCTACCGGCAGGGCTCCATCGACGGCGCCTGGGTGCCCGAGCCCACCGCCTCCAAGCTGGTCACGCTCGGCGCGAAGGTCCTGCTCAACGAGAAGGACGTCTGGCCGGACAAGAAGTTCGTGATCACCAACATCATCGTCTCGCAGAAGTTCCTCAAGGAACACCCGGACGTGGTGGAGGCCGTGCTGCGCGGCTCGGTGAAGACCAACGCCTTCATCAAGGCCAACTCCGACAAGGCCAAGGCCGACGCGAACGAGGCGATCAAGAAGGAGGCCGGCAACTCCCTGGAGCCGGCCATCCTCGACCCGGCCTGGGCCGACATCGACTTCCTGGACGACCCGCTGGCGAACACCCTCCAGGCCGAGGCCGACCACGCCGTCACCGCCGGGCTCCTCAAGAAGCCCAGCCTGAACGGCATCTACGACCTCACCCTGTTGAACAAGGTCCTCGCCGCCCAGGGCCAGCCCGCCGTCGCGGACGCCGGACTCGGCGCCAAGTAGCGCCCGCGGTACCGCCGTTCGTCCCGACTCCGCGGTCCGGCCCCGCCCCGCCCGGTCGATCCCCGATCGATGCCCACCGGAGGGGCGGGCCCGGACCCCGGCCCCGCCCTCGACGCCCGACGCAGACCACTCACGCAGGAGGTGCCCGGATGACCCCGGCACTGACCACCTCGGCAGACACCCCCGCCACAAGCCCCGACGACGCCGCGCCCGCCGTCCGGATATCGCACGTGCACAAGTCCTTCGGCCGCCCCGGCGCCCAGACCCACGTCCTGGACGACATCACCCTCGACGTCGCCCCCGGCGAGTTCGTCACCCTCCTCGGCGCCTCCGGCTGCGGCAAGTCCACCCTGCTCAACCTGGTCGCCGGCCTCGACCGGCCGACCGGCGGCACCATCGAGGTGCCCGGCGGCCGCCCCGCGCTGATGTTCCAGGAACACGCCCTGTTCCCCTGGCTCACCGCCGGACGCAACATCGAACTCGCCCTCAAGTTCGCCGGCGTCCCCCGCCCCGAGCGCCGCGCCGAGGCCGAGCGGCTGCTCGAACTCGTCCGGCTGGGCGGCGCCAACGACAAGCGGGTCCACGAGCTGTCCGGCGGCATGCGCCAGCGCGTCGCGATGGCCCGGGCCCTCGCCCAGGGCAGCAAGGTCCTGCTCATGGACGAGCCCTTCGCCGCCCTCGACGCCATCACCCGCGACGTGCTGCACGACGAGATCACCCGGATCTGGGCCGAACGGCAGCTGACCGTCCTGTTCGTCACCCACAACGTCCGCGAGGCCGTGCGCCTCGCCCAGCGCGTCGTCCTGCTCTCCTCCCGCCCCGGCCGGGTCGCCCGCGAGTGGCACATCGACCTGCCCCAGCCCCGCCGCATCGAGTCGTCCGGCGTCGCCGACCTGTCCATCGAGATCACCGAAGAACTTCGGGGGGAGATCCGTCGCCATGTCCAGCACTGACACCACGCTCACCAAGCCCGCCGACGGCACCAAGGGCGCCGACGGCGACACCGCCTCCGTCGGCGCCGGCCTCGACGCCCTGGACGCCGTCACCGCGCAGCGCGGCTCGTTCGGCGAGGCCCTGCGGACCAAGGCGCTGCCGCCGCTGATCGGCGTCCTGGTGGTGCTCGCGCTGTGGCAGGGCGCCTACAGCCTGCACGTCACCTCGTCCTACAAGCTGCCCAGCCCGGCCGACGTGTGGCAGTCCGCCGAGGACCTCTGGTACAAGGGCACCCTCTTCTCCATCATCTGGACCAGCGTCTGGCGCGGCCTGTCCGGCTTCCTGCTCGCCGTCGTCATCGGCACCCCGATCGGCCTGGTCGTCGCCCAGGTCAGACCGGTGCGCACCGCCATCGGCCCGGTCCTCCAGGGCCTCCAGTCGCTGCCCTCGGTCGCCTGGGTGCCCGCCGCCGTCATCTGGCTCGGCATCAACGACTCGATGATGTACGCCGTCATCCTGCTCGGCGCCGTCCCCTCCATCGCCAACGGCCTGGTCGCGGGCATCGACCAGGTGCCCCCGCTGTTCCTGCGCGCCGGGCGCACCCTCGGCGCCACCGGCCTCAAGGGCGCCCGCCACGTCCTGATCCCCGCCGCCCTGCCCGGCTACCTGGCCGGCCTCAAGCAGGGCTGGGCCTTCTCCTGGCGCTCCCTGATGGCCGCCGAACTCGTCGCCTCCTCCCCCGACCTCGGCCGGGGCCTGGGCCGGTTCCTGGAGGACCAGCGCGAGTTCTCCGACATGTCCGGCGTGCTGCTCGGCATCATCCTGATCCTCTTCGTCGGCATCGCCATCGAGCTGCTGGTCTTCACCCCGGTCGAGCGCCGGGTGCTGCGCAACCGCGGTCTGCTGGCCGCGAGCAAGTAAGGAACCGCCGATGCCCGCCCTCCTCCTGATCGCCCACGGCAGCCGCGACCCGCGCCACGCCGCGACGGTGGCCGCGCTCGTGGAGGAGGTGCGGGCGCGACGCCCCGGCACCGAGGTCGCCACCGCCTACCTGGACCACTGCGCCCCGCGCATCCCCCAGGTGGTCGGACGGCTCGGGGACGCGGTGGCGGTGCCGCTGCTGCTCAACCGGGCCTTCCACGCCAAGCACGACATACCCGCCGCGCTGCGGGCCGCCGGCTCCCGGCTGCCCCTCGCCGACGTGCTCGGCCCCTCGCCGCTGCTGCTCGCCGCCCTGGACCGGCGGCTCGCCGAGGCCGGGCTCGACCTCTCCTCCCCCGCCGTCCGGGCCCGCACCGGCGTGGTGCTCGCGGCGGCCGGCTCCTCCGACCCGGCCGCCGACGCCGCCACCCGGGCGGTGGCCGCCGAGTGGCGCCGCACCCGCGGCTGGGCCGCCGTCGAGGTCGCCTACGCCTCCGCCGCGGGCCCTCGGGTGCCCGACGCCCTCGCCGCCCTCCGGTCGGCCGGCGCCGAACACACCGCCGTCGCCCCCTACCTGCTGGCCCCGGGGCTGCTGCCGGACCGCATCGCGGCCGCCGCCGAGGGCGCCGACACGGTCGCGGACGTCCTCGGCCCGGCCCCCGAGATCGCGGCCCTCCTGCTGGAGCGCCACGACGACGCCGTCCGCGCCGCGGAGGCCGCCCCGGCCCTCACCGCCTGAGCCCTCAGGACGCCTTGAGCTGCTGGGCGCCCGGAACGCCGACGGGCCCGCACCTCCCTGCTGCCAGGGTGGTGCGGGCCCGTCGAAGGCCGGAAACGGCGATCAGTCGAACTTGCGGCGCTGGCGGCCCGAGCCGTAGTTGGAGCCGGACTTGCTGCCACTGCCGGGCTTGGCACGGCCGGCGGAGCGGCCGATGAAGCCCGCCGCCTGCGGGCGGTCGCCGTTCTGCGCGGCGGCGCCCATCCGCTGCTTGGGGCGGGGGCGGCGCGGGTTGCCGTTCATGTCGACGTCGGTGGGCAGCCCGGAGCGCTTGCCGGACCGGCGGCGCGGGGCACCGGACTTGGCGGGCTTGTCGGCACCGGCACCGGCCGCGGCGGCGGCCTGCTCGGCGGTGACCGGCACGGCCAGCGTCACCGGGACGCCGCTCGGGGTGCGGGCGCCGGTGATCCGGGCCAGGTCCGCGTCGCCCGGGCGGATCTTGGTGACGGTCGGGCGGATGCCGGCCACCGTCATCAGGCGGTTGACCTCGCGGCGCTGCTCGGGCAGCACCAGGGTGACGACCGTGCCGGACTCGCCGGCCCGGGCGGTGCGGCCGCCGCGGTGCAGGTAGTCCTTGTGGTCGACCGGCGGGTCGACGTTGACGACCAGGTCCAGGCCGTCGATGTGGATGCCGCGCGCGGCGACGTTGGTGGCGATCAGCGCGGTGACGTGGCCGTCCCGGAACTGGTCGAGGACCCGGTTGCGCTGCGGCTGGGACTTGCCGCCGTGCAGGGCGGCGGCCTTCACGCCGTTGGCGAGCAGCTGCTTGGCCAGCCGGTCGGCGCCGTGCTTGGTGTGCACGAACATGATCACGCGGCCTTCGCGGGAGGCGATGTGCGCGGTGGCGGAGGCCTTGTCGGTCGGGTCCAGCTGGAGGACGTGGTGGTCCATGGTGGTGACCGCGCCGGCCGAGGGGTCGACCGAGTGGGTCACCGGGTCGGTCAGGAAGCGCTTGACCAGCCGGTCGACGTTGCGGTCCAGGGTGGCGGAGAACAGCATCCGCTGCCCGCCCTCGGCGACCTGCTCCAGCAGCTTGCTGACCTGCGGCAGGAAGCCCATGTCGGCCATCTGGTCGGCCTCGTCGAGGACCGTGATCGCGACATCGGAGAGGTTGACGTCACCGCGCCCGATCAGGTCGTCCAGCCGGCCCGGGGTGGCCACCAGGACCTCGGCGCCGCGGCGGACCGCGTTGGCCTGCCGGTTGATCGACATGCCGCCGACGACGGTGGTGATCCGCAGGTTGACGGCGGTCGCGTACGGGGTCAGCGCGTCGGTGACCTGCTGGGCCAGCTCACGGGTGGGCACCAGGACGAGCGCCAGCGGGTGCCGGGCGTCGGCGCGGCGCCCGGCGGTGCGGGCGAGCAGCGGCAGGCCGAAGGCCAGGGTCTTGCCGGATCCGGTGCGGCCGCGGCCGAGGACGTCGCGCCCGGCGATCGAGTCGGGCAGCGTGGCGGCCTGGATCGGGAACGGCTCGGTGACGCCCTCACGGCCGAGCGCGGAGAGGATCCCCTTGGGGAGCTCCAGCTCGGCGAAGGAAGCCGCCGGGGGCCGGGGCGGGGTGCCCTGGACCACGGTGAAGTCGGTGGCCTCGGGAACGGCGGCGGGGCGGTTCTGCCTGGGGGCGCCGGCGCGGCCCCGGGGCTTGCGCGCGCGGTCGCCGCCCGCGGTGCGGCCGGACTGGCCGTCGCGGCGGGACTGGTCGGTGTTGCGGGAGCCGCGGTCGCGCGGCGGGCGGGCAGGGGTGGTCACGGGATCTCCATCCGTCGGTCAGCAGCCCGCGCTGCGGGCTGGTCGGCCGTCGGAAAGGAGTGCGCCGCCCCGGCCGTACGGCGGCATGAGCGGGGGCCCGCAC
>NZ_JBHTWX010000132.1:0-25419 GCF_042792155.1 Kitasatospora sp. NPDC056651
CAAGCAGTACATCGAGAACCAGAAGCGACCCGTCTGATCGTTACCCCGAGGCGCAGCGAACTCCGGCGCTCCGCGCCTCCGGGCCAAGGATGGCCTTCACCCCCGCCCTGAAGGGCGGAGCACTGGCCAAGATCAGAGGTAGAAGTCGGCCACCCGGTCCGCCGCGGAGTCCGCACTGCCCCCGCGCACCGGGGTGCCCGCCTTGGTGTCGGTGTCGGTCATGACCGTCCCCTCCGTCCGGGCCGGGGGCGGATGTGCCGCCCCCGGCCGCTCCACTCGACCTGCGGGGCCCAGCGAGCCGCCCCCGCTCCGGGTTACGGCCCGGCCCGCCTCCGGCGGGGCAACGGCCGAGGAAGGTCCGTCCCTGTACGGGGGCGGGCCTTCCTCGATGTGATCCGCGTCACGGCAGGGCTGCGGCAACAGCACTCCGCCCGGGGAGACCGTCCGGGTTGAGGGGAAGGGCTCTCGGGCTGCACTGTGGCAGCCGCCGGGGGTTCGCCTCAGCCGATTGGACGACTTCGGACACGTCCGGACGCCGGGCCGTGCCGGGTCGGCCTGGTTCCCACACGACGGCCGCGAGTGCCCGGACGGCCCCGGACGACTTCGGACGACTTCGGACGCGCGAGTGCCCGGGGTGTGGCGGCGGCGTCCGAACCCGTCCCGAAGATCTGTCAAGTCTCTTTCACCGGCGGTTGATTGCCGCATATCGAACCCGTCGAGGGCACTTGCGTGGGCCGTTGCGGCCCGCGCATGATCGGGCCCAGCCACCCGCCGGGTGGCCCAGGGGACGGCAATCCCCGAGTCCGGGTTGAGGGTTCACATCAGAAGGGGTTCACACTGTGCTGCTCGAATTCCGATGCGCGGTGCGGCGCACGCCGCCGCCCGCCGAAGGCTCCGGCCCTCGTCGCGCCGCGCTGTCCGCGGCCTTCCTCGCGGTCGCCCTGGCCGGCGTGATCGCCCTGATCGTCCTCGGGTACGCCGTCGAGGCGCTGGTGACCGTCATCGTCACCGCCGCGGCCGAGGCCTCCGGCTCGCTGGGACGGCGGCGATGAGCGCACGCGAGGATCTCGCGTCCGAGCTGCAGAAACACCATCAGTCCTCGGCATTGTCCGTGGAAGAGCTCGCGCGCGGGGTCGGCATGGACCCCGGCATCCTGCGCGACGTCTTCCGAGGGCGCCTTCTGCTCACGGAGGTGAAGCTGAAGGAACTGCTGAAGACGATGAACGTGAGCGATCGCGCCCGCCAGCGCGCGCTGCTCCTCCACCGGGACGTGACGACGAAATCCCGTACCCGCAGGCAGCGAACCGCCGAGAGGCCGCCCGTCGCCGACTGGCACGCCTCGCTCCCCGCCGCGGGAGAGCCCGACCCCGTGATGCTCTCCACCGCGGAGGAGTTCGTCGCGGGCCTGGAGGACGTCAGGATCTGGGCCGGCGAGCCGTCACTGCGCCGGCTGGAGGAGCGCAGCCTTCAGCTGAACCACCAGGAACCGACGACCTACGGCAAGGTCCTGGCGCGCAGCACGATCTCCGACATGCTCAACGCCTCGACGCTCCCGCAGCTGGAGAAGGTGCGGCACTTCCTGCAGCTGTGCGGGGTGCGGGACGTCGACGCGTGGGTGTACACGTGGCGGCGGATCCGGACGATCGAGAAGTCCGCCGCGCGCCGGGCGGCCTGACCCCGAGGGCCAGGGAGTGGGAAGTCGGACCGGCCGACTTCCCACTCCCTGGCACCATGCCCGCGGGGCCGGTCATTCGGGGTTCGTCACGCGCAGGTAGATGGGGTGGGCGGTCTCGATGCCGATGTAGGCCATCGCGCGCACCGCGCCGAACTCGACCAGCTGGTCGGCGATTCGAGGGGCGGAGTCCTCGCTGAAGAACTCGGCGAGGTAGTCGGCCTGGTCGTCGTCCAGCGGGAGCCTGGCGATGCTGGCGCGGATGGCGTCGAGGGCGTCGGCGAGGCGGGTGAAGGTGGCGGCCTTCGTGACGCCCTTGATCTCGGCCTTGATGGGGAAGGGGAGTTCGACGGTCACTTCGGGTCTCCCGTTCCGATGAGCGCCCACATCGCTTTGCCGATGCCGCTCGCGCGGGGGCGGCAGCCCCAGTCGGAGGCGAGGCGGGAGACGAGGAGGAGTCCGCGCCCGGTCTCCGCGAACTCGGCGGTGGAGCGCGGGGCGCAGGGCCGGCTGCCGTCGGCGTCGTGCACCTCGATGCGCAGGGAGTCGGGGCGCAGGTCGAGCCGGACGAGGATGAGGCGGCCCGGCGGGGTCTTGGCGTGGATCACGGAGTTGGCGACGAGTTCGCCGAGCACCAACTCGCCGGTGTCGAGGAACCGTTCGCCGCCGGGGCGACCGGCGAGGAAGGCGCGGAGCACACGCCGGGCGACGCCGGCGGACTCGTGGCGCTTGGGCAGCCACCACGAGCTCTCGCTCGCGGGGGTGGACGGCTTCTCCGGCATTTCAGGCATGGCAGGGCCCCTCCGGGAGTCATGGGAAGGATCGCGATCCGAAGAGCGGCGAGAGGCATGGGAATGCCCGAGCGAAGATCCGCCAGGATCACGCTGTGTGGCGCATTGCACTACGAGGAGTAGCATGCACCTACATCGATACTGCCCGCAACTGGCATTTCTGCATCGATGCAGAAATAGCTAGCCTGGATCCGATGCATCGTCACAAGGCAGACTGGGACAGGCTCAAGAAGGGAAGACCGTGACCGACGAATCGAGGCCGACCGTGCGCGGCCGTCGTCTGGGGTCGGAGCTCCGCCGACTCCGGGAATCGGCGAGCAAGACCACGGACGACGCCGCAGGTGCCCTCAAGTGCTCGCGCGCGAAGATCAGCCGCATAGAGACCGCCGCTGTCGGGATCCGACGCTTGGACCTCGGCATCCTGCTGGACCTCTACGGGGTGACCGAACCGCGAGACAGAGATGCCCTCGAAACGCTCGCTCGCGAAAGCAAGAAGCGCGGTTGGTGGCACGACTACGGCGACACCATTCCACCTGCCCACGCCGACTTCCTCGGCCTTGAGGGCGACGCCCGGTACATCCGAACCTGGCAACCCCTGGTCGTGCCAGGCCTCTTGCAGACCGAGGACTACGCCCGCGCCCTGCTCCAGGCGAATCCTGCCGCTGTCCGGCCGGAACGGACCGACCAGCTGGTCAAGATGCGGATGGAGCGCAAGGGCATTCTGACCAAGTCGGATCCCGCTCGGTTCTGGGCGATCATCTGGGAACCGGCGCTTCGGTGCCCGGTTGGTGGTGTGGACGTGCGCCAGGCGCAGCTGAGCTATCTCCGGGACGCAGCGCAGCTTCCCAACGTGACGCTCCAGGTCGTACCGCTCGAACTCGGGGCAACCGCCGGGGCGTGCGGCGCCTTCGTGATGTACGGGTTCAGCGACTCTCCTGCCCCGGGAGCGGTGTTCGTGGAGACGCTGACGAACGGGTACTACCTGGAGCGCGAGGCGGAGCTCGATGGCTATGGACTCACCTTCGAGTACCTCCGGTCATCGGCTCTGAACCCCTCCGAGTCCCTGGATATGATCACGACCATCTCAGCAGAGACGTGAGTACGAGATCAGGAAGAAGATGGGCATATGACGATGCCGGAGATCTCCACCCGGGGCTGGCGTAAGAGCAGCTACAGCGCACAGGCAAGCGAGTGCGTGGAAACTGGGCATGTCACCGCTGGTGGAATCGCCGTCCGGGACTCCAAGGACCCCGACGGCGCCGCGCTCGTCTTTCCGGACACCGCCTGGGCGGCTTTCATCACCGCCATCAAGACCGGCGAACTCCCCAACGCCTGAACCAGCCTGCGCGAGAAGTCGGCCTGGTCGACTTCTCGCGCAACCTGTCCGCACTCCGTGAACAGGCGTCGAAGCAGCTGATCTCCGAAGTGGCAGGAAACTATGAACACGGTTGATCCGACAGGAGCGGTGTGGTTCAAGTCCACCCGCAGCAACGGACAGTCCGCGTGTGTTGAGGTCGCGTTCCTCACCAGCGGCATCATCCCCGTCCGCGACTCCAAGGACCCCAGCGGGCCGGCACTCGCCTTCCCCGCCGGCGCGTGGACGGCCTTCATCACCGCCATCAAATCCGGCGAACTCCCCAACACCTGACCACCACTGCGCGAGAAGTCGACCCCGCCGACTTCTCGCGCAGATCACACAGGAAGGTTCCGACGCCCTCGCCGGAGCATGCGGCGCGTTCGCGATCTTCGGGTTCACCGATTCGTCGACTCCAGGGGCAGTGTTTTCTTGAGACCCTGACGAGCAACCACTACCTGGAGCAAGAAGCAGAGCTCAACGGGCTACGGAATCGTCTTCGGCTACCTGCGTTCATCGGCGCTGAACCCGGTCGACTGAGATAAGACAGGAGGGTGAGCACATGACCATGCCGACGATCTCCACCCGAGGCTGGCGTAAGAGCAGCTACAGCGCACAGGCGAACGACTGCGTAGAAGCCGGGGCCGTTGTCAGTGCTGGAGGCATGGCCGTTCGGGACTCCAAGGACCCCCACGGCCCCGCTCTGGCCTTCCCCACCGACGCATGGACGGCCTTCATCACCGCCATCAAAACCGGCGAACTCCCCAACACCTGACCACCACTGCGCGATTAATCGACCCCACCGACTTCTCACGCAACCTGTCCGCACTCCATGAGCAGGCGTCGAAGCAACTGATCTCCAAAGTGGCAGGAAGTTATGGAAACGGTTGACCTGACAGAAGCTGCGTGGTTCAAGTCCAGCCGCAGCAACGCGCAATCCGCCTGCGTCGAGGTCGCGTTCCTCAACAGCGGCATCATCCCCGTCCGCGACTCCAAGGACCCCAGCGGGCCGGCGCTCGCCTTCCCCACCGACGCATGGACGGCCTTCATCACCGCCATCAAATCCGGCGAACTCCCCAACGCCTGAACCAGCCTGCGCGAGAAGTCGGCCTGGTCGACTTCTCGCGCAGATCACACAGGAAGGTGCCGGCGCCGCCGGTGGACACGCGGACGATCGGGAAGGCCGCCGGGCACCGGGTGCCCTGACCTCCGAAGAGCCGGGAGTGGGAAGTCGGACCGGCCGACTTCCTACTCCCCCGTGCTCGCCTCCGGTCGGGCGTGGAGGACGTCGCGGGCCTGGTCGGCGGCGTGGACGATGCTCTCGCTGATGTGGTCGAGGAAGCGGGCGATGTTCTCCAGGCGCACGGCGGCCGGGGTGCCGGGGCCGAGGACGGCGACGCCCTCGCGGGCGGCTTCGACGACCCGGTCGTTGGCGCGGGCGCTGGCGATGACGGACTGGTAGTAGAGCTCGCCGTCGACGATGTAGCGGTCGCGGCGGCGTTCGTCGCGTTCGCGGCGCACCAGGCTCTGGCTCTCCAGGAAGGCGATGGCCTTGGAGATGGAGGCGGGGCTGACCTGGAGGCGCCCGGCGAGTTCGGCGGCGGTGAGGCTGCCCGTGTCGGTGGTGGACAGACAGGTGATCACGCGGGCCGCCATCCGGTTGAGGCCGGATGCCATGAGGACGGTGGTGAGGCGTTCCTCGTAGGCGGCGACGGCCTCGCTGTCGCGTCCGTGGGGCTGCGGGCCGGCCTGGGTCCCGGCGGAGGAGGGGGCGGCGGCACGGCGGCGGCGGGCGCGGTGTTCGGTGGCGTGGTGGGCGAGGTCGGCGCGGTAGGCGACGGGGCCGCCGTTGCGCATGACCTCGCGGGTGACGGTGGAGGTGGGGCGTTCCAGGCGGCGGGCGATCTCGGCGTAGGGCAGGTCGTCGGCCAGGCCGAGCGCGATCTGGCGGCGTTCGTGCTGGGTGAGCCTGCCTCCCGGCATCGCGTCCTCCTCGGCGGCGGCGGCGGTGGGCGGGCGGGTGGTTCCCGGCCGTCGGGCCCACCTTAGCGTTCACCTTCCGACCATTGCAATGATCGCGGCACCCGTCGTTGCGTTGATGGGCATGCCCGTTGCAACAGTTTCCCGCTGTCTGCCTGCGGCAATGCCATTTTGATGCAACGAGTACATTGTCAGGATCTTGAAAGCAACGTAGCGTTTCCAATGCCGGAAATACCGACCGGGCACGGCCCCGTCGACGGCTCTCCGCGCGACGACGGCACCACCGCGCCCGACGTCCGCGCCGCCACCTCCCGGGGCGACATCACCGCCCGCAGCCTCTGACCCCGGCGCAGCGCGCGCCCGCAGACATCCAGGGGGAAGACATGACGCACCACACCGCACCCGCCACCCGCCCGAGCACGTGGACCGGCCTGGTGGCGGTGGACGACACCGCCCTCGCCGTCACCGACACCGGCGGCCCCGGCCTGCCGGTGGTCTACCTCAACGGCCAGTTCGCCACCCAGGGCTACTGGCGCCGGGTGCTGGCCGAACTCGGGCCGTCCCTGCGGCACATCACCTATGACGAGCGGGCCCGCGGCCGCCGGTCGAAGCGCTCCGCGGACTACTCCTTCGAGGCCGCCGTGCGGGACGTCGACGCCGTCCTCGCCGCGCGCGGCGTGGATCGGGCGCTGCTGGTCGGCTGGTCCTACGGGGCGTTCGTCGCCGCGCACTGGGCCTCGCGCAACCCGCGCCGCGCCGTCGGCGCGGTCCTGGTGGAGGGTGCCGAGCCGTACGACTGGCTCACCGACGACCTGGAGCGGCGCATCCGCCGGCAGTTCCGGCTGTGGTACCCGCTCATGGTGCTGCTGCGCCCCACCGGGCTGACGCCGCGGATGGGCCACCGGCAGATGTCGGAGTGCAACATCGAGCTGGGCCGGATCGGCGGCGCCCGCGCGCTGGGCCCGGTGCTGGACGCCATCACCGTGCCGACCCGGTACGTGCTGGCCTCGGGGGCCTCGCTGGGCAGCAAGGGCGACGAGCAGGAGCTGATCCGCGCGGCGGTGCCGGCGGTGACCGCGCGCAATCCGCACATCCGGCTCAGCGCGAAGGTCGCCAGCGACCACGACACCATCCTGAAGAAGGACTTCCGCGCCGTCGCCGACGCGGTGCGCGAGGTCGCGGCCCTCGACCGGCCGGGCACCGCCGGACGCTGACGGGCGCTGACGGGCGCTGACGGGCGCTGACGGGTGCTGACGGCGCGGCCACCTCCCTCTGGGACCATGAACGCATGAGCGAGGAACCGAATCCGCTGTCGGGCGCGTGGCCGCTCGCGCCGTCCACCGCCGCCGACTGGCTGCGGGAGCTGTGCGGGGAGGGCCTGACCGGGTTCATGCCGCCGCCGTCCCCCGACGCGGCCTGGGTGCTCAACGCCATGTACGAGCACGAGTCGGGGCCGGGCCGGGTGTCGTACCACGAGGAGCGGCAGGCGGGCCTGGCCGACGGGAGCGTGGCGCCCGACGTCGTGGCGGGCATCGACCTCGACGCGGCGGGCCTGGTCGTCACGGGCGGCGGTCTGGGCCGCGCCGAGCACCCCGGCCCGGGCTGGCGGCGGCTGCGCTGGGCGGAACTCGCCGGGCGCGGCGGCGAGTCGGTCGTGCCCGAGGGGCGGCTGCCGTCCCACCACTGCTTCCCCTCCGTCAGGAAGGAGGGGAGCTGGCCGGTCGGCATCGTGCCGCCCACCGAGGGCAGCCTGGACCGCGGGACGTGGGAGCGGCTGACGGGCCTGCTCCTCGCCCACAGCCCGGCGGGAGCGGACACCCGCTGCCTGGCCTACTACAGTCCGCTGACGCTCGGCCGGGACGCCGACTACACCACCGCGCACGTGCGGGCCGGGCGCCTGGGCGACGCCGGGCTCCTGTACGACAACCCGCGGACCCACTTCAGTCCGTCCAACCTCTGGGCCGAGGACCGCTCCTGGGTCCTGTGCACCGACTACGACCTGTGGGCCACCAAGGTCGCCGGACCGCCCGCCCTGGTCGAGGCGCTGCTGGAGGACGCCGGGATCGAGGCGCTGCGGCTGCCCTGGGCGCCCTGAAGCCGGTCCCCCTGAGGCCCCGGGCACCCTGAGGCCCTGGGCGCCCTGAGGCCCGGATCGCCCCGGGGCGCAGGAGAAATGACGATGCGTCCGGCGCGGGCGCTCGGCACACTGGGTCGATGATCACCGACCACTGGCCCCTGCGGGGACTGCGCGTGACCTCGCCCCGCCTGGAACTGCGCCTGCCCACCGAGGACGAACTCGCCGAGGTGGCCGACGTCGCCGCCCGCGGCGTCCACCCGCCGCAGGAGCGGCCCTTCCTGACGCCCTGGGGCGAGCTGCCGCCCGCCGAACGCGCCCGGCACGTCGTGCAGTCGCACTGGGCGCGGCTGGGCCGCTGGACGGCGCAGGACTGGGCGCTGGACCTGGTGGCCTTCCACGAGGGGCGCCCGGTGGGCGTCCAGGACATGCGCGCCCGGCAGTACGGGGTCCGGCGCGAGATCGTCTCCGGTTCGTGGCTCGGTCTGGAGCACCAGGGCAAGGGCCTGGGCACCGAGATGCGCGCCGCGATGCTCCACCTGGCCTTCGCGGAGCTGGGCACGCGGTCGGCGACCTCGCTGTCCTTCACCGACAACCACTCCTCCCTGGCCGTCTCCCGCAGGCTCGGCTACCGCGACGACGGCGTCTCCCGCGACGTCCTCGACGGCGGGGTCGTCGTCTCCCGGCGCCTGCGCCTGACCCCCGAGTCCTGGGCCGAGCACGCCCGCACCCCGGTCACCGTCACCGGTCTGGGCGACGCCTGCCGCACCCTCTTCGGCCTCGACACCTGACCGGCCCGCCGCGGCCCGTGGGCCGGGGAGGCGGCGCAGCGGGCCGGGGTGGTGCAGGTGGGCGAGGATGCCGGCGCGTTGGGAGCCGGTGTGGTCGAAGAGGGTGTGGTCGGCGGCGGGTGTCAGGCGTCGAAGCGGATCTCGGGCCAGTGGGGTGAGGGGGCGTCGAGCAGGGTGGTGGGGATGGCGCGCAGGTGGAGGTCGAAGTAGGCGGTGAGGTAGGCGCGTTGGGCGGCGACGGCGCGGTGGGGGTCGCCGGTGCCCAGGAAGTGTTCGAGCTGGTCGGCGGGCCAGGCGAAGGCGGGCTGGCCTTGGGGGACGAGCAGTTGCAGGTCGCAGTAGGACAGGTGGCCGGAGCGGGTGAGGGTCAGGCGGCGGCGCCAGCCGGTCAGGTGCGGCCACAGGGTGTCCCACATGGTGTCGCGGGCGGGGCTGTCCCAGGCGGAGGCCATCAGCAGCAGGGGGCGGGTCTGGTCGGCGGTGGCGCTGGTGCCGAACAGGGGGCCGTCCAGGACGGCGCCGGCGAGGATGCGGGGGTCGTCGTGGAGGGCCTGGGCGGTGGTGGCGCCGCCCATGGAGTGGCCGAACATGCCGACGGCGTCGAGGTCGAGGGCGTCGTCGAGGCCGGCGGGCAGGGGTCCTTGGTGGAGGCGGTCGAGGAGCAGGCGGGTGTCGGCGGCGCGGTAGGCGACGATCTCGGCGTCGGTCATGGCCTGGACGCGGGCTTTTTCGCGTACTTCCAGGCGGTGGCCGGGGAATTCGACTTCGCCGGCGTCGAAGGTGTGGTCGAGGGCGGCGACGACGTGGCCGTGGGAGGCGAGTTCCTCGGCGAGGGCGGTGTTGAAGGAGCTGTCGGCGCCGGAGCCGTGGGAGTTGAGGACGACGGGGTGGCGGCGGGTGCGGTCGGCGGGTGCGCCGGGGCGGGCGTGGGTGGTGGGCCAGGTGAGGCGGGCGTCGGGGACGTTGAAGTAGGCGGCTTGGAGGTGGGCGGTCTCGGCGGGGCTCATCCAGGGTTCGTGGGGGCCGCGGGCGCCGGGGGCGGCGGGGTACCAGAGGCGGGCGCGCAGTTCGCGGGGGCGGGGTGTGGGGGCCCAGGCGTCGGTGCGGGCGGGGTCGGTCAGGAGGAGCTGGGCGGTGCCGACGGGGTGGTCTCCGGTGGGGGCGGGCAGTCTCAGGTGCGGCGGCCGGGGGCCGGCGCCGGGGGGGGGGGGGGGGGGGGGGTCGGGTGGCGGGGGGGGGTCCGGGGGGGGGGGTCTGGGGGGGGGGGGGGCGGTCTCTGGTGGGGGGGCGGGGCGCCGTCGCCGGTGGGGGCGGCGTCGGCGCGGGCGGGCGCGGGGGCGGTGTCGGCGCGGGCCGGTGCGGCGCCCACGACGGCTGCGGCGGCGCCGGCGGCGCCCAGGGCGAACGCGCCGAGGACGCCTCGGCGGGTGAGCGGGCGGCGGGGCTGGGGTGTGGTCACGGTCGCGGCTCCTCGGGTGGGTCGGCCCACGGGTGGGCGTGCGCGTCCACCGTGCCGATCCGGCCCGCCCGGGCGCGTCCACCGGCGGCAGGAGCGGCCCGTGCCGTCGTGCGACCGCAGGCCTACTCCCCCGGCGGCAGCCGGGGGCCGTTCTCCCCTAGGGTCCGACCGCCTTCTGCCGCAGGGGCGTTGCGGTGGCGGCGGCGAGCAGGGCGTCGAGCAGGCCGGGGAAGCGGGCGTCGAGGTCGGTGCGGCGCAGGCTGACGAAGCGGTTGCGGCCGGCGACGCGGGTGGTGGTGACGCCGGCCTCGCGCAGGACCCGCATGTGGTGGGAGACGGTCGACTTGTGGAGGTGGTCCAGGCCCAGGTCGCGCGGGCCGCAGGAGTGCTCCCGGCCGTCGGCGTAGCTGAGCAGCAGGGTCATCCGGACGGGGTCGCCGAGGGCGTGCAGGAGCGTGACGAGGTCGATGTCGGCGGTGGCGGGCTGGGGAAGCCGCTCGTCCTCGCTCATGGCTCGCGCTCCTCGGGGTCCGGGGTCCAGGGTCTGGGACGGGGAATGAATGGTTTGACAATCATCCACCCGTCCTCGAATGTTTGACGAACGTAAAACTGTTGGATGCTGGTCCAACAGTCCGTTCCGTTGCGCCCCGGGGGGCTCTCCCGTGCCCGTACGTCTGCTCCTGCTCGCCCTCGGCACCTTCGCCATGGGCACCGATTCGATGGTCGTCGCCGGCATCCTCGGCCCGATCTCCGCCGACCTGGGGGTGTCGGTGCCCGCCGCCGGCCAGCTGGTCACCGTCTTCGCGCTCGGCTACGCGCTGCTGGCCCCGGTGCTGGCCACCCTCACCGCCCGCTGGCCGCGCCGGCGCCTGCTGCTGACCGCGCTCGCCGTGTTCAGCGCGGCCAACGCGCTCAGCGCGCTCGCTCCCACCTACGAACTGCTGCTGGCCACCCGGGTCCTCGCGGCGGCCGGCGCCGCCCTCTACACGCCCACCGCCAACGCGGTGGCCACCACCCTGGTCGCCCCCGAGCGGCGCGGCCGCGCGCTCGCGACGGTGCTGGGCGGGATGACGGTGGCCACCGCGCTCGGCGTGCCGCTGGGCACCTGGGTGGGACGCTCCGACTGGCGGATGACGATGTGGCTGGTCACCGCGCTCGGCCTGGCCGCCCTCGCGGGCCTGGCCCTGCTGCTGCGCGGCCTGCCCGCCCCCGTCGCCGCCCCGACGCTGAAAGCCCGCCTGGCGCCGCTGCGCCGCGGCCGGGTGCTGGGGGCGGCGGCCACCACGCTGGTGTTCTTCCTCGCCTTCCAGAGCGTCTACATCTACCTGGCCACCGCCGTGGCGGGCGCCACCGGCGGCGACGCCGACCGGCTGAGCGTCATCCTGGCGGTCAGCGGCGTGATGTCGGTGGCCGGCAGCTGGCTGGGCGGGCGCCTGGTGGACCGCGCGGGGGTGCGGCGGGTGCTGCTGGCCGGCTCGGCGGTGGCCGCGGCCGCGTTCGCCGCGCTGCCGTGGCTGGGGCTGAGCATGCCGGGGGCGCTGGCGTACGCGGCGGTGCTGCCGCTGGCGGGGTGGGCGGTGTCGGTGGCGCTGCCGCACCGGCTGGCGTCGGTCGATCCGCCGAACGCGCCGCTGCTGATCTCGCTGAACAGCAGCGCGCTGTACCTGGGCACGGCGGCCGGCGGCGTGGCGGGGTCGGCGGCGATCTCGGTGCTGGGCGGGCGGTGGTTCCCGTTCGCGGCGGCGGCGCTGGCACTGGCGGCGTGCGCGCTGTCGGCGGCCACCACCCGCGACGAGCGCGCGCACTCCCCCGCCGGGCCGCCGGCCCGGCCGCGGACGCAGGAGCCCGCCCGGTCCTGAGACGGGGGCGCCGCCGCCCCGGCCCGGCACAGGAACCGGAGCGGGGCGGCGGCGCGGGCGCGGTGACGCGGCCGCGGCGGCTCAGCCGCGCAGGACCTCGCCGACCAGCGCGCGGGCCTCGTCCTGGACGCGGGCGAGGTGCTCGTCACCGTGGAAGGACTCGGCGTAGATCTTGTACACGTCCTCGGTGCCCGAGGGGCGGGCGGCGAACCAGGCGTTCTCGGTGCAGACCTTGATGCCGCCGATCCGGGCGCCGTTGCCGGGGGCGCTGGCGAGGACGGCGGTGATCTTCTCCCCGGCGATCTCCCCGGCCCCCACGCGTTCCGGGGACAGCCGCGCCAGACGGGCCTTCTGCTCGCGGTCGGCGGGGGCGTCCACCCGGGCGTAGGACGGGGCGCCGTGACGCTCGGTGAGCGCGCGGTAGTGGGCGCTGGGGGTGGCGCCGGTGACGGCGGTGATCTCGGAGGCGAGCAGGGCGAGCAGGATGCCGTCCTTGTCGGTGGTCCACACGCCGCCGTCGCGGCGCAGGAACGAGGCGCCGGCGCTCTCCTCGCCGCCGAAGCCGATCGAGCCCTCCAGCAGGCCGTCGACGAACCACTTGAAGCCGACCGGGACCTCGACCAGGGTGCGGCCGAGGTCGGCGGCGACGCGGTCGAGCATGGAGGAGGAGACGAGGGTCTTGCCGACGCCCGCGTCACCGGGCCAGTCGGCGCGGTGGCGGTAGAGGTAGTCGACGGCGACGGCGAGGTAGTGGTTGGGGTTCATCAGCCCGCCGTCGGGGGTGACGATGCCGTGGCGGTCGGCGTCGGCGTCGTTGCCGGTGGCGATCGCGTACTCGTCCTTGCGGCCGATGAGGGAGGCCATCGCCGCCGGGGAGGAGCAGTCCATGCGGATCCTGCCGTCCCAGTCGAGGGTCATGAACCGCCAGGTCGGGTCGGTCACCGGGTTGACGACGGTCAGGTCCAGGCGGTGGGTGTCGGCGATGCGCTCCCAGTAGGCGACCGAGGCGCCGCCCAGCGGGTCGGCGCCGATGCGCAGGCCCGCCCCGCGCACCGCGTCCAGGTCCAGCACGAAGGGCAGGTCCTCGACGTAGGCGGTGAGGTAGTCGTGGCGCCCGGTGGTGGCGGCGGCCAGCGCCCGCGCGTAGGGGACCTTCTTGACGCCGCGCATGCCCTCGCGGATCAGCTCGTTGGCCCGGTCCTGGATCCAGCCGGTGGCCTGCGAGCCGGCCGGGCCGCCGCTGGGCGGGTTGTACTTGAAGCCGCCGTCGCGCGGGGGGTTGTGCGAGGGGGTGATGACGATGCCGTCGGCCAGCGCCCGGGGGCTGCGCCGGTTGTGGGCGAGGATCGCGTGCGAGACCGCCGGGGTGGGGGTGTAGCCGTCGGCGGCGTCGACCAGGACGTGGACGCCGTTGGCGGCCAGCACCTCCAGGGCGGTGGCCTTGGCCGGCTCGGACAGGGCGTGGGTGTCGGCACCCAGGAACACCGGGCCCGCCACGCCCTGTTCGGCCCGGTACTCGCAGATCGCCTGGGTGGTCGCGGCGATGTGGTCCTCGTTGAAGGCGGCGTCCAGCGAGGACCCGCGGTGCCCCGAGGTCCCGAACGCGACCCGCTGCCCGGGCTCCTGCGGATCCGGGTTGAGCGCGTAGTACGCCGTCACCAGCCGCGCCACGTCCACCAGATCACCGGGCTGCGCCGGCTGCCCGGCCCGTGCGTGTGCCATCCGTCTTCTCCCGCCGAAGGTCGGTGATGCGCGAGTGGGTGACCCGCGCTGCGTCCCTGCCCGTGCTCACCGATCGTAGCCAGAACACGACGGCGCCCCGAACCGCTTCGGCGACCCGGGGCGCCGCGGACGGCGGGAAGGACAGCCTTCAGCCGGGCTTAGGACGGACTTAGGACGGACTTCGGACGGACGTTGCCGAAGGCCTCGGACAAGGCCTCGGGCACGGCCTCGGGCACGGCCTCAGGCGGGCAGCCGCTGCCGGTAGGGGGCGAGCGCGGGCGCGGTGGTGGTGGCGAGGAACTCCGTCACCCGGTACTCGGTCAACCCGGCCCGCACGAACGGGTCTTCGGCCACCAGCGCCTCGACGGCGGCCCGGTCCCCGCCCGCCGCGAGGATCACCCCGCCGTCGCGCGGCACCTTGCGCCCCGAGGCGAGGAAGGTGCCGTCCGCGTAGTGCCGCTCCAGCCACGCCATGTGCTGCGGCAGCACGGCTTCGACGCGTTCCAGGTCGGCGGTGTACGTCAGCTCCAGTACGAACATGCCCACCAGGCTAGACCCGGGCCGCCCACCGCCCCCGGCGGGCCCGGGCGCAGGGTGCCGACCCCCATCCTGCCAGCCCGGACAAGGGGTTCGGTAGGACGCAGCACACCCTTCTTCCGCCTTGCCGCGCCCCCCGCACCGCCCGCAGACTCGTGCGCATCCCACCCCGGCGTCCCGCGCCGGCCGCCCTGCCCGGGGCGGCCGGCGTGCGCGGCGTGCTGCCCTGGGGCGGGAGCACGGCACACGACGAAGGGTGACGGGCACATGACCGCGCACGAGGACCTGGTGCTGAAGGCACGGGTGCGGCTGATGATGAACGACTACTGGATCCTGGACGGCCAGGACGCCCTGTGGGTGTACCGGACGCTGTTCGCGGTCAACCCGCGGGTGTACGCCGAGAAACTCGTCCACACGCTGCTGAGGGAGAGCAACTCCCCGCTGGTGGCCGACCTGCCCCTGGCCCGGCTGGCCCTGCTGGAGGAGGCCGCGGCGGCCACCGCCTGGATGACCGACGACCCCCGCCCGTACCTGGCGGGGTTCGTCGACGGCGTGCGGCACCGCGCCGCCGAACTGCGGCGGCAACCGGAGGGTACGGGCCAGTAGGTGATCACCCGATGGTTGCGGTACAACAATCCCTATTTGACGACCGATCGGAGCACCCTCAGATGAGCAGTCCAGGACTGTCGCGCCGCACCCTCCTCGCCGCCGGCGGCACCGGCGCCCTCACGGCCGTCACCGGCTGGAACACCGCCACCGCCGCCTGGGCCACCGAGCCCGGCCCCGACGTCGCCGAACTGCCCGCACTCGACGGCGCGATGACCCTCCAGGGCGCCGGCCTGGAACGCTTCTCCTCCGACTTCGGGCACCTCGTCACCGCCGCCCCCCGCGCGGTGCTGCGCCCCGGCTCGGCGCGCGACGTGCAGCGGCTGGTGGCCTTCGCCCGCCGCCACCGCATCCCGGTGGCCGTCAACGGCCAGAGCGGCGACCTCGCCCAGTTCGGCGCCACCGGCCTGGAGTCGCACTCCAGCTACGGCCAGGCCAACCCCCGCGGCGGCATCGCCATCGACGCCCGGGGCCTTTCCGGCGTCGTCTCGGTCCGGGCCGGGCGCGCGGTGGTCGGCGCCGGCACGACCTGGGCCCAGGTGACGGAGGCGGGCCTGGCCCAGGGCTGGGTGCCGCCGGTGCTCCCCGACTACCTGCACCTGTCGGTGGGCGGCACGCTGAGCGTCGGCGGCATCGGCGGCGGCGTGCAGCGCTACGGCATGCAGGTCGACAACGTGCTGGAACTGGACGTGGTGACCGGCACCGGCGAGCTGGTGACCGCCTCCCCCACCCGCAACCGGGAGCTGTTCGAGGCGGTGCTGGCCGGCGGCGGACAGGTCGCCGTCATCGTGCGCGCGACCCTCGCCCTGGTGAAGGTCCGCGAACGCGCCCACGTCTTCTCCCTCCACTACGACGACCTGGACACCTACCTCGCCGACCAGCAGAAGGTGCTCGCCGGGCGCCGCTTCGACTACCAGGTCGGCGACGTCACGCGCAGCGCCGACGACACCCGCTGGCTCTACAAGGCCGAACTGGTGGCGCTGCGCGACGCCGGACAGCCGGTGGACCGGGCCGCGCTGCTGGCCGGACTGAACCCGGCAAGCACCGAGGTCGTCGAGCAGAGCTGGCGCGAGTACGCCTACCGGGTCGACGGCTTCGCCGGCTACCTGCGCGCGGCGGGCTTCTGGGACCTGCCCAAGCCGTGGCTGAGCCTGTTCCTGCCCGCCTCCACGGTGCGCACCTTCATGGCGGAGGCCGCCCGGGTGCTGACCGGCGCCGACGTGGGCGCGGGACTGCTGCTGTTCTACCCGTACAAGCGCTCCGCGGTGAAGGCGCCGCTGGCGGTGCTGCCGGAGCAGGAGGTGGGCTGGCACTTCGACATGCTGGCCTTCCCCGGCCCGGGCTCCGACACCGCCGCGATGCTGGAGCGCAACCGGCGCCTGTACGAGCGGGCGGTGGCGCTCGGCGGCAAGCGCTACCCGATCGGCGCGGTGCCCGGCCTCACCCAGGCCGACTGGCGGCGCCACTACGGCGGCCGGTGGGACCAGGTGGCGCGCGCCAAGCGGCGCTGGGACCCGGCGGGCATCCTCACCCCGGGCCAGGGCATCCACGCCTCCTGACACCCGCCGGCCGGGCCGGCCGCCGCACCGGCGGCCGGCCCCGCGGGGGCCCCGGGGGGCGGGTCAGGTGATCTCCAGCTGCGCCATCATCCCCATCGCCGAGTGGTCCAGCAGGTGGCAGTGGTACGGGTAGCGGCCCCGGTAGGAGTCGAACGCGGCCTGCAGGCGCACGCTCTCACCGGGCATCAGCCGCACCGTGTCCTTCAGCCCCGCCTCCCCCGGCCCGGGGGGCGCGCCGTTGCGCGACAGGACGCGGAACTGCACCAGGTGCAGGTGGAAGTTGTGCGGGATGTCGGTGTTGGCGTTCACCACCGTCCAGATCTCCGAGGTGCCGAACGCCACCCGGGCGTCCACCCGCCCCGGGTCGTACGCCCGGCCGTCGATCAGCCCGCGCGGGGCCAGGCCCGCCCCGCCCTCCTCGACCTTCAGCACCACGGTGCGCTCGCGCGCCACCGGGCCCAGCGCCGGCAGGGTGCGCAGCCGGTCGGGGACCGCCGAGGGGTCGGGGGCGGGGCGTGAGACGTCGAAGCGCAGCACCTGGCCGATGTGTTCGGCGGGGCCGGGCGGCATGGAGTTGGTGAGCACGACGCCCGTGCCGGGGCGGTAGCGGGAGAAGTCGATGACGACGTCGGCGCGCTCGCCGGGTGAGAGGTCGACGGTGTCGGTGGTGTGGGGGCGTTCCAGCAGGCCGCCGTCGGAGCCGATCTGGGTGATCGGGCCGCCGTCGGCCAGGCGCAGGGAGAAGAAGCGCAGGTTGGAGGAGTTGAGCAGGCGGATGCGGTAGCGGCGGGCGGCGACGTCGACCTTGGGCCAGGGGCGGCCGTTGGCCAGGATCGTGGCGCGCCCTTCGGCGTCGTCCATCCGGTAGACGAGGTTGCCGGCCTGGTCGAAGCGGGCGTCGCGCAGGGCGATGGGCAGGTCGTAGCGGCCCGAGGGCAGCGGCAGCGACTCCTCGGTGGCGTCGGTGAGCAGGTAGCTGCCGGCCAGGCCCCGGTAGACGTGCTCGGACTCCAGGTGGTGGGCGTGGTCGTGGAACCACAGGCTCGCGTGGCTCTGGTCGTTGGGGTAGGTGTAGGTGCGGGTGGCGCCGGCGTTCAGCAGGTTCATCGGGCCGCCGTCGCTGTCCACCGGGACGGCGCTGCCGTGCAGGTGGACGGAGACCGGGTCGTCCAGCAGGTTGGTCTGGCGCACGATCACCGGCCGCCCGGAGCGGGCGCGGATGACCGGGCCGGGGAAGGCGCCGTTGTAGGTGAGGACCTCGGTGCGGCGCCCGGGCAGGATCCGGGCGTAGGAGCGCAGCATGGTCATCGCGTAGGTGTCGGCGCCGCCTTCGGTGGAGACCGGGGCGAGGACCGGGGGCAGCGGCAGCGCGGTGGTGAACTTCGGCGCCAGCGCGGGGCCCGCGTCCGGGCCGGGGTCGGCGACGGCGCCCGCCGGGTGGGCGTGGGCGGCGTCGGTCTGGGCCTCGGCGGAGGCGGCCGGGCGCAGCGCGGTGCGGGCGAGCAGGACTCCTCCCCCGGTCGCCAGGGCGGCGCCGATCATCCTGCGTCTGGTCACCATCGCGTCGTTCCTTCCGCGTGTGTGCTGCCCGGCCTCGGTCCGGGCGGGTGGGGGCGGCCCCGTGTCCCGGTGGGGTCGGTGGCGGCCTTGTCCGGGGGTGAATTGCAGCAGCGGCGGCTAGCGGCGGGCTGGGGTGCGGATGGGGCGGGCGGGGCCGCGCCGGGGCCGGCCGGGTGGGGCCGGGGGTGAGTCGCGGGCCGGGCGGGGGGTGAGCTGCGGGTGTTGCGGGCGTCTTGCGCACGCGGGTCACCGTGGGATCCAGACGCGGTCGAGGCTCGCTCGAAGGGCGCTCGGCACGCGGTGAACGCTCGTACTCGCCAGGGGCCCGGCGTGCTGCTCACCCGCGCGTCGCCGCCCTCGCCGAGGATCTCGATTCTTCGACGATCGATTCGTCAACGACCCGACGGGAAGGGCCGGAGCGTGGACCTGCGGTACTGGCTGGGGAGGGCGGCCGAGGTCGCCGAGCGGTGGGGCGAGCGGTTCGGGCCGCTGGAGCCGCACCCCTCGCACCTGGTGGACGAGGCGGACTTCGCCGTCGCGTTCGAGCGCTTCGCCAAGCGCCTGGAGCACAACTACCCGTTCTTCCATCCGCGTTACGCCGGGCAGATGGTCAAGCCTCCGCACCCTGCGGCCATGGTGGGCTATCTGGCGGCGATGCGTTTCAACCCCAACAACCACGCCTACGAGGGCGGGCCGGCCACCAACGAGATGGAACGCGAGTGCGTGGCGCAGCTGGCCGCGATGTTCGGGCTGCCGGCGCATGTGGGCCATCTGACCAGCAGCGGCACCATCGCCAATCTGGAGGCGCTGTACGTGGCGCGTCAGAGCCACCCGGGGCTGGGGGTGGCCTACAGCGCGCAGGCCCACTACACCCACAGCCGGATGTGCCACGTGCTGGGGATCGAGGGTCACGCGGTGGCGGCGGACGCCGAGGGACGGATGGACGTCGGCGCGCTGGAGGAGGTGCTGCGCACCGGGCGGGTGGGCACGGTGGTGGTCACCTGCGGGACGACCGGGCTGGGTGCGGTGGACCCGGTGCACGAGGTGGTGGCGCTGGCGCGCCGTCACGGGGTGCGGGTGCACGTGGACGCGGCCTACGGCGGGTTCTTCGCGCTGCTGGCCTCGGATGAGGCGCTGGCCGCCTCGTTGGGGGTGGAGCGTGCGCCGTGGCTGGCGATCGCCGGCTGTGACTCGGTGACGGTCGATCCGCACAAGCACGGTCTGCAGCCTTACGGCTGTGGGGCGGTGCTGTTCGCGGACCCGGGCATCGGGCGTCACTTCGCCCACGACTCCCCGTACACCTATTTCACGGACGCCGAGCTGCACCTGGGGGAGATCAGCCTGGAGTGCTCGCGGGCCGGGGCCTCGGCCGCCGCGCTGTGGCTGACGCTTCAGCTGTTGCCGTTGAGCTCGCAGGGTCTGGGCGCGGGGTTGGCCGCGAGCCGTCGCGCCGCCCTGGCGTGGTCCGAACTCATCGATTCCAGTGAGGAGTTGACGCTCTATCAGCGTCCTCAGCTGGACATCGTGACGTCGTTTCCGGCCGTGGCCGGCCCGCCTTCGCTGTCGGCGATCGACGCGGCCGGCCAGTTCGTGCTGCGTCAGGGCATGGCCGACGAGGCGGATCCGGTGTACCTGAGCGTGCTGCGGGTGGACGCCGCCGACTTCGCCCGCCGCCACCCGGGGGTGCGCGCGGATGCGGGCGGGGCGCGGGTGCTGCGCAGTGTGCTGATCAAGCCGGAGGCGGAGGGGTGGGTGGAGCCGCTGCACGCGCGGGTCGCGGCCCTGGCCGCGCGTGCCGTCTCGCTGCCCGAGGCGGCCGGCGCTGTGCCCGCCGGCGCTGTGCCCGGCGCCGCTGCCCCGTCCGCCGCGCCCGCCGCGCCCGCCGCCGTGTCCGCCCCGTCCTTCACCCCCTCGTCCGCCGACCTGCCCGAGGAGAGTGCACGTTGACCACCGCCACCGCCCTGCCCGCCACCGGCGCGGGCACCGCCTCGCCACCCGCGTCACCGCCCGCCTCGCCGAGCGCCTCGCCGACCGCCGCGCGGCCGCTCGTGCGCCCGGGGCGCCCCGGGGAGGAGGACGCGATCGCCGCCGTGCTCGCCGCGGCCTTCGCCGACGACGCCCTGATGCACTGGGCCTTCCCCGACCCCGGCCACCGGGCCCGGGTGATGCCCGCCTTCTTCCGCTTCCACGTCGACCACTGCCTGGAGCGCCGGGGCGTCCTCGTCGCCCACCGCGCCACGAACGACGACGGCGACGGCGACGGCGGTAGCGGCGGCGGCCTGGCCGGCGAACCGCTGGGGGCCCTGCTGTTCCTGCCGTCCGGCTCCTGGGAAGGCCCCGAGCACGGCGACGGCACCGACGACGACGCCCTCGCCGAGGCGATCGAGGCCCCCACCCACCCCCTGGAAGCCGGCCGCCTGGCCGCCATCACCCGCCTCCAGGCCCAGCGCCACCCCCGCCACCGCCCCCACCACTACCTCGCCTTCGTCGGCGTCCACCCCGGCGCCCGCCGCACCCTCACCGGCCACGCCCTGGCCCACGCCTTCCGCGCCGAGGTCGACACCGCCGGCCAGGCCGCCTACACCGAGACCAGCTCCCCGGCCGGCGCCCGCCTGGCCGCCGCCCACGGCTTCACCCCCTTCGGCGCGGCCATCGCCCTGCCCGGCGGCGGACCCCGCCTGGCCCCCGCCTGGCGAGGCCCCCGATGACCGCCCCCGCCACCACCGCCGCGGCGCTGCGCCTCTACAGCGCCGAGCACATCGACGCCGGCCACGCCGCCGGCCACCCCGAGGCCGCCGAGACCCTCGCCTGGGCCCGCGCCTTCCTCACCACCGCCCACCCCGACCTCGGGCGCAGCGGTCCGGTCTGCCCCTACACCCAGCCCTCGCTGCGCCGCGGCCTGTTCCACATCGCCCTCGCCGACGGCCCGGACTCCTCCCCCGGAGGGGACCTGCCCGCCCTGGTCGCCGAACTGCGCACCCACTACGACGCGCTGCTCGCGGGCCTGGACCAGGAGTCCGACCGCGAGCTGCTCACCGTCCTGCTGGTGCTGCCGCAGCTGGACCGCGAGGACTCCACCGTGCTGGACGAGCTCCAGCGCAAGGCGAAGGACGAGTTCGTCGAACAGGGCCTGATGATCGGCCAGTTCCACCCGGTCTGCGAGGAGCCGGGGCTGTGGAACCACTCCTTCAGGCCGCTGCGCGCCCCGGTCCCGCTGCTCGCGGTGCGCAAGCTGCTGGTCTTCGACCTGCCGTTCCTCAGTGGTGACGAGACCCACCTGGGCCATTTCCTGGCCCGTTTCGCGCCCGAGGTCCCCGCCCGTATCCGTGCCCAGCTGGTCACCGGCATCGCCGGCCGGCAGGCCGCCTGACCCCCTCCCCCTGCGCGCGCGGAGCCCGGCCGGCGCCCGGCTCCGCGCGCGCACCCCCCTTTTTCCGGGCCTTTTCGGGAGGGGAGGGCAGCGGAGCGGGCTCGCCCGACGCCTGTGCCGCGCGTCCTCGCCCGGTCCTCGGGCCCGGGCGGTGGCGGCGGCGGCGGACGGGCGCGGTGTGAACGGCGGGCCGGGGGTTACGGGCGGTCGTTCGCCGCGCCGGCGGCGAAGCCCCGGACGACCAGGTCCGCCTTGGCGTTCAGTGCCTGGGCGAGGGGGAAGGCGCCGTCGGATTCCAGCCAGCGCTGCAGGGTCCCGATGTAGGTGTCGAAGAGGATCTCGGCGGCCGGCGCCGGGTCGAGGCCGGCGTCGAGTTCGCCGGCGTCGCGGGCGAGCGCCAGCAGGGCGGCGAGGGCGGGCGGCGGGGGCGCGCCGGGCAGGAAGCCGCGCACCAGGACGCCGGCGGCGTACAGCTCGCGGGCGACGGCGCGCTCACGGTCGTCGAAGTCGGCCATGGCCTCGAACACCGCCCGCAGGCGGCGCAGCGGCGGGCCGTCGGCGGTCTTGTCGGCGGCGAGGGCGTCGAGGCGGTCGCGGCGGTCCTGGACCCAGGCGCAGGCGAGGTCGTCCTTGCGGGGGAAGTGGTTGAAGACGGTCTGGCGTCCGAGGTCGGCGTGTTCGGCGACGAGGTCGTAGGTGGTGGCCTCGTAGCCGCGTTCGGCGATCAGGTCGACGGCGGCGGCGAGGATGCGGTCGCGGGTCTCGCGTTTGCGCCGTTCCCGGCGGCCGGTCGGGGCTGTCGTCATGCCGAAGAGCGTACGTGACCGGTGTGTACTGGCGTACGCGGGTGGACTTCGGTCCGTTCTTGGCGCGGGGCCCGGTCAGCGGGCCAGGCGTCCCAGCAGCGCGGAGGCCGCGCCGATGCCGGCCAGGGCGGCGAGGGCGAGGACGGCGAAGTCCAGCGGCAGGTGGGAGGGCGTGCCGATGAGCAGGCCGCGCAGCGCGTCGACCTGGTAGCTGAGCGGGTTGGCGCGGCTGACGGCCTGGAGCCAGCCGGGCATCAGGTCCACCGGGTAGAGGGCGTTGGAGCCGAAGAACAGCGGCATGGTGATCGCCTGGCCGATGCCCATCAGGCGGTCGCGGGTGAGCACGATGCCGGCGATGGCCATCGACAGGCAGGAGAAGAACGCCGAGCCCAGCACCACCACGGCCGCCACTCCGAGCAGCCGCAGCGGGTTCCAGGTGAGCGCGACGCCGAGCACGGCGGCGATCAGTACCACCACCACCGCCTGGAGGACGGCCTTGACCCCGGCGGCGAACGCCTTGCCGGTGACCAGGGCCGCGCGCGGGGTCGGGGTGACCAGCAGTTTGGTGAGGACCCCGGAGTCCCGCTCCCAGATGATCATGATGCCGTAGAAGATCGCGATGAACATCGCGGACTGGGCGATGATGCCGGGCGCCAGGTAGTCCAGGTACGGGATGCCGCCGGTGGGGATGGCCTTGAGCCGGGTGAAGGTCTCGCCGAAGATCAGCAGCCACAGCGCGGGCTGCACGGCCCGGGTGTACAGCTCGGTGCGGTCGTGGCGCAGCTTCTGGAGTTCGACCACGCACATCGCGCCGATGCGCGCGGGCACCAGGCGCCAGCCGGTGCGGGCGCGCGGGGGCACCAGCAGCAGGGGGAAGTCGGGGGCTGCGGGGGCGGGTTCAGCCGACGCGGCCCGCGGTGCGGCGGGTTCGGCGGACATCGCGGAAGTCTCCTTCGGTGGCGTCGGCCAGCTGCCGGCCGGCGAAGTGGCGGAAGACGTCGTCGAGGCTGGGGGCGTCGTGGTCCGGGGCGGCTCGGCGGACCAGGTCCTTGAGTTCGGCGGGGGTGCCGAGCGCGCGGATGCGGCCTCGGTCCATCAGGGCGATGCGGTCGCAGTGGCGGTCGGCCTCGTCCATGTAGTGGGTGGTGACCAGGACGGTCATGCCGGTGGCGGCCCGTACGGCGTCCACGCGCTCCCACACGCCGGTGCGGGCGATCGGGTCCAGGCCGATGGTGGGTTCGTCCAGGACGAGCAGGCGCGGGGCGCTGACCAGGGCCTGGGCGAGTTCGAGGCGGCGCACCATGCCGCCGGAGTAGGTGGCGGCCATCCGTTCGGCGGCGTCGGTGAGGCCGACGGCGGCCAGGGCCTGGGCGACGCGCGGGGCGCGTTCGGCGCGCGGGACGTCGAAGACGCGGGCGAACAGGGCGACGTTCTCGCGCCCCGTCAGGGCGGAGTCGGCGGACAGCTGCTGGGGGACGTAGCCGAGCAGGCGGCGCACCTGCATGGGGTGGCGGGCGGCGTCGTGGCCGAAGACGCGCACCATGCCGGCGCCGACCGGCAGCAGGGTGGTGATCGCGCGGATGGTGGTGGTCTTGCCGGCGCCGTTGGGGCCGAGCAGGCCGAACACCTCGCCGGTGCGCACGGTCAGGTCGATGCCGTCCACGGCCCGGGTCGTCCTGCCGCGTCCGTGGCCGAAGGTGTACTCCAGGCCCCGGCACACCACCGCGTCCTCGGTCCCGTTCACGGCTCCTTCGGTCACGGCTGCTCCGTTCACGGCTCCTTCGGTCACGGCTCCTCCGGTGGGGGCAGGGCGCGCAGGCCCTCGGCGACCCGGCGCAGCGCGGGCAGGGCGGCGTCCAGGGCGTCGCGGTCGGCGGGCGGCAGGCCGGCGACGACGTCGTTCATCAGGGCGCGGCGGCGCCGGCGCCAGGCCTCGATCCGCTCGACGGCCTGCGGGGTGGCGTACAGGAGGGCGGCCCGGCGGTCGGCGGGGTCGCTCTCGCGGCGCAGCAGGCCGAGGGCGGCGAGCTGGTTGACGAGGGTGGACACCGAGTTGCCGGCCAGGCACAGTTCCCCGGCGGCTTGCGAGACCCGCAGTCCGGGGTTGTCCCGGACCAGGCGCAGCAGTTCGGCCTGGGCGCCGCGCAGGCGGGGTTCGTCCATGGTCTGGCGCAGTCTGCGGCGCACCAGGCGCTGGATGCCGGCGAGGAGGGTGGCGAGCTCGTCCGCCGGGGCGACGTCGAGCGTGGGCTCTGTCGCGGTCATACGGTCATTTTAGCTCTCAGTGAGAGCTATCCGTCGAGGGTGTCGAAGGTGCGGTCGTGCTCGGGTTCGGGCTCGGGCGCGCGCTGGCCGTGGACGAGGACGGGCAGGCTGCGGCCGGCGAGGGCCTCGGTGACGCGGGCGGCCTGGGCGGGGGCCATGACGCGCGGGAGGTCGGGGACGGGGACGAAGCGGGCGCCGAGCAGGCCGCTCTTGTGCCGGGGAGGGACGGTGAGGGGGGTGGTGTCGCGGACGGTGCCGCCGTCGAAGACGAGGTTGAGGCGCTGGAGGAAGCGGTCGGCGGGGGTGAAGTCGACGGCGAGGAGGTAGCTCAGGCGCAGGTGCAGGCCGGTCTCAGCGCGCACGTGGCGGGCGGCGGCCAGGTGCGGGGGCTCGTTGGGCAGGGAGGAGCCGCCCGGCAGGATCATGCCGTCCATGTAGTCGGGGTCGACGAGGAGGACGTCGCCGCGCTGGTTGCGGACGAGGGCGAGGCAGCCGAGCCGGCAGACGGGGGGCTTGGCGAGCAGACGGGGGTCCTGCATGGGGGAGGTCGTCGCTTTCGGTCGTCGAAGGTGGCGGTGGCGGTGGCGGCTGGCGGTGGCGCGGGAGAGCGGGGAGGACACCTCACGTCTCCCCAGGGCGCTTGTGGACCTCGAACTGCCGCCAGGCGCTGTAGGCGTCACCGAAGAAGGTGAAGAAGGCGAGCTCACCGTCGGGCCGGCGCAGGAACTCGCCGGTGAGCTCGTTGCGGACCCGGTAGCGGTCGGCCTCGGGGTCGAAGCGGACGCCGTAGCCGTAGAGGCGGGGGGTCTGGTTGTCGGGCACGGACATGGCACGGAACCCTCTGCGATCGGAGTTTCACGTTCTGTGCACATGGTGGCCCAAGGTCACCTAGCATCGGAAGCCGCAGACAACTTGACTTCTAGTACTCCAGCCGCACTTCGTGATCTCGCAGGTCGGGGCTGGAACTGGAACGGCCACCGAATGATCTTGGTGAGGTGTGTGGACTCTTCAAGA